>NZ_JBFIGO010000040.1:0-24527 GCF_041602295.1 Spongiibacter sp.
CGCAATTTTCCAGCTCGATCGAGCTGATCCACTCGCCGCCGGATTTGATCACGTCTTTCAGCCGGTCGGTAATCTGCATGTAGCCGTGCTGATCAAAACAGGCGACGTCGCCGGTTTCAAACCAGCCGTCATCGTCCAGCGTCTGACCGTCGTAGCCGTAGTAGTCGTTGACGATCCACGGGCCGCGCACCTTAACAGCCCCGGAGCTTTCGCCATCCCAGGGCAATTCATTGTTATCGGCATCGACCACCTTGATCTCTACGCCGAAGGACGGGCGCCCCTGCTTCAGACGAATCTTGTTGTACTCCTCGCCGCTGAGCCCGTCGAGCTGGGGCGGAATGCCGCCGTTAAAAGTGCCCAGCGGGTTCATCTCGGTCATCCCCCAGGCCTGCTGGACCTCGACACCGTATTTATCGCGGAAGTCGGTCATGATCTTCAGCGGGCAGGCCGCGCCGCCGACCGTTACCCGGTTCAGACTGTCGACACTGTTGCCGGACTTACCCAGGTAGTCCAGCAGCGCCAGCCACACGGTGGGCACACCAGCCGAGGCAGTCACCTTCTCCTCATTGATCAGTGCGCACAGGGTTTCGCCATCGCCCATCTTCGGGCCGGGCATCACCAGTTTGGTACCGACGATAGGCGCGCTGTACACCAGCCCCCAGCCATTAACGTGGAACATCGGCACGATGGGCATGGCCACGTCGCGCACCGACAGCCCGAACACATCGGGAGCAATGCTGGCAAAGGCGTGCAATACGGTGGAGCGGTGGGTGTACATCACCCCCTTGGGATTACCTGTGGTTCCCGAGGTGTAACACAGCGCCGATGGCGTCGTTTCATCCAACTCAGGCCAGTCAAACTCGTCACTTTCTGCCGCCAACAGTGTTTCATAGCAGTGCGTATTGGCGAGGCTGGTATCGGGCATATGCGCCGCATCACTCAAGACGATATAGCCTTTCACCGCCGGCAATTTGTCCTGTAAGGGCTCGAGGATTTTTACCAGCGTGGCGTCGATAAATACCCACTGATCCTTGGCGTGATTAACAATATACTCAACTTGCTCGGGGAAAAGTCGCGGGTTAATGGTGTGGCAAATCATGCCGCTGCAAGACAGCGCGTAGTAGATCTCCAGGTGGCGGTAGTCATTCCAAGCCAGTGTGGCGAGGGTATCGCCGGGCTTCGCCCCCAACTTTTGCAGGGCATTGGCCAACTGCCGCACGCGGCGAAAGGCGTCTTTATAGGTATAGCGGTGGCGGGGGTTATCCGCCGTTACCGAGACAATCTCCGTGGCGCCATTCACGCGCTCAGCATGTCTCATGATAGATGTAATGGTGAGCTGACTCATCATCATCGGGGTCATTATTATTACCTTCCCTCAGCTTATTTGTGAACCATACTAGCTCAGCTTGGGCGACCAGGTGAACCGCCGACGCCCAGTCTTTCTGTAGGATTTCGGACGACCACAAGCGGATCTCGGCCCCGGCCCGGAGACAAATCGCGACAATCACGACTCACCCGGCTGGCACTTTGCCGGGGGGCTGTTATTGTGAAGGGAGTATTCTTATTATCGCAGACATTTATAAGACACGGGTCCGCCATGCCAGCCCCCATCAACGTAATGGATCTCAATCACAGCCCATTGCCCGCGCTGCCGGCAGCCAGCCTGCTGCTGGCCGATTTATTGCGCAGCGAAGAACCCGAAGTCGATCAGCTGGTGCAGCTGCTCGCCGACACCCCGGAGTTAACCGAGGGCAGCCTGAATTTTTTCAACTCAGCACTTATCCAGCCCCGTCGCACCCTCAGCGACATGCGGCGCGCCACGGTGCTGTTTGGCACCCGCAACACCATCCGCCTGTGCTTTGCGATAAGCGTTTTTAAACACTATTCGGCGCTACCGACAGCCGGACTGGAGCGCGACAGTTTTTGGCTGCGCATATTACTGCGCGCCGCCGCCGCGCGATTATTGGCAGAACTGGAAGCGGATCTTGTCGCCGACGAGGCGATCCTTGTCGCCACCTTGCAAAGCATCGGCATGCTGCATATCGACGCGCTATACCCAGACTTTTATCTGGAGATCGCCGAGACATGGCCCTCGCGCCAGCAGCTCAGGGCCATGGAAGTGGAGCAGTTTGGCATCGACCACGGCCAACTCAGCAGCAGCATGTTGAGCCGCTGGGGCATCGACGGCGACATCACCGAGGCCGTGGCACTGAGCCAACTCGATGAGCCCCTGCTCGAAATCGGCAAAGCCGAAAAACTGGCCTTTATCGCCAAGCTGGCCAGCCTGATTGCCGAACTCCCCTTCAGCCGCGAGCCCGATGCCATACTGCAAAAATTGCACTACCACTGTCGCGAGGAATTGCGCTGGATAGATGGCCAACTCGCCATGCAATTGCACCTATTTCGCAACCTGATCGACACACTGCAGCCATTGACCGAGCAACTGAATATTTCCTCTACCCTGCTTGTGCAAACCGAGCATCGCAGCCGAGATATCCTTCAGCCACAGCGCATTGACGCTGCGAGCAAGCACAGCCCACCACCCCTGCCGCAAAAACACCGGGAAGCCGGCGTCAGCGAGATCAGTGAAGCCATCGACCCCCTCACCGGCCTCTATAACCGCCACGCCTTCCCAGAGCTACTCGAGGCCACCCTGCACAATTGCGAGTTTGACCAACAGCCGCTCAGTTTGGTGATGATTAGCATCGCAAACTTTCCAAGCCTGCAAGAAGCTTACGAGCAAACCCACTGTGAAGGCCTGCTGTCGGAAATGGCGCAGATCATTGAAAGCCGCACTCGCAAAGACGACATGCTCGCCCGGGTAGCCGATGCCACCTTCATTTGCGCACTGCCCGGCAGCGGCCCGACAGAGGCCGCGGCCATTGCCCGGCGCCTGCTTGCCGCGGCCGAAAACTACTGCGAAACGGCCGAGCCCGGCGCCCGCTTAATCAGCAATGTCGTTACACAACAGGAGGGCGACAAGGCACTCAGTGCCAAGGCCCTAGTGAAGCAGCTTGTCGAGCGCGAACCCCACTAACAACGCCGCTGGGGCCCAGCGCAAAAAATATCTCACTCCGGGTAACAGGCATGTAACAATCAGCCCGCAGCGGCATCTAACGCCCACACTCTGCAATCCCGGGAACTTTGCATGAAATACCAAGCGGGCGATCGCGCCACCTCATTAAACCTGCCGGCGATAGACGGCAGTGACTTCGACACCAGCAGCCTTGCCGGCAGGCCCTATATGCTGTCGTTCTTCCGCTTTGCCAGCTGCCCGTTTTGCAATATGCGCGTACACCAGCTGGTGAAACGCTTTAATGAATTCAGCAATGATTTCACTATCGTCGCGGTATTCGATTCGCCGCTGGCCAATCTCCAAGAACACGCCACCGGCCACCACGCCCCCTTTGCCATTTTGGCGGACGAAAGCGGCAGCGCCTATGAAAGCTACTCGATTGAACGCTCTATTCTCGGTGTCTTAAAAGGAATGTTTACCCGCCTGCCTACGGCAATTCGCGGCATGTGTAAGGGCTACATCCCCACCACGATCCAGGGCAACATGACCACCATGCCCGCCAACTTTCTGATCGACCGCGAGGGCATTATTCAGCTTGCCCACTACGGCCGCGACGAGGGCGACCACCTGCCGATCGAGACCTTAATCGAGTTTTGCCACAGCCAAGCGGCCAAGCCCTGAGGCCACTGCGGGGCCTAACATAGTGGCCCCTAGAAAAACGCCTTGAAATCGACGCCGTAGCTCAGCGGATCGACGATGCCTACGTGGTAGGTGCCCAGCACATCGCCGGTCAACCCCCCGGGCTGTGAAATGCGCTCGTTGTTAAGCAGGTTTTTGCCCCACAGGGCAAACTCGTACGCCCCTGACTGCGTGGTAAAACTCAGGCGCGCGTTCAATAGTTCACTGTCGTCGCCATAGCCCGGCACGCGGTAAAACTCGTCTTGGTGATCTTCATTTTCAGGGTCGGTATTTTCCTCGTAGATATAGTCGACATGCAGCAACACCGTGCCGAAAGACAGCTCCGGCGACCAATCCAACGTCAGGGTATATTCCTGCGGGGTACTGGCAGAGCGCTGATCGGCGGTAACAAAATTTCCCTGCGCGTCGTAGTGGGCCTCGCGACGCGACTCCTGCTCGCGGTAGGTATACACCACGCCCAAGCGCAAGGAATCGGTGGCCAGCCAGTCCAGGGTTAACTCCACCCCCTGGATATCCTCATCGGTATTGATCACCGTGGGCACCGCCGCGCCACTGCCGGGCTTTTGTGACTCGATGGCCTCCTGACGGTCATCGATAATCATTTTAAACAGTGCAACTTGTGTGCGAATACTGGTGTCCAGAAAGTCGCCCTTCACACCCAGCTCGTAGTTTGTCACCACCTCTGGCGCCAAAGGCACCTCTCCCGAGCCCGGGTTTAAGGAGTCGTAGCCACCGGATTTATAGCCCGTCGAGTAGCTGGCGAAGGCCATCGCGGTTTCAAGCAACTGGTAGTTGGCAACCAAGCGGCCGGTGATTTTGTCCCAATGTTCACTGGCGGTTTCCACGCCATCGCTATTGAAAAAAAAGTTTTCACCCTGGGCCTGTGATAGCGGAAAGTCCGTTAGTGGCGCCTCCCAACTGAAGGTTTTTTTATCTTTGCTATAGCGCAGACCGGCGAGAAGATTTAACTTTTCCGTGACGCTGAAATCGGCATCGGAATACACACCGTAGCTTTCGAAGTCGCCCTTATTGGTCATGGTTTCGGTGACAAAGTTGCCCGCGATTGCGCCACCCAGCAAGGAATTGATCACACTGGGCGGCACGCCCAGCATATCGGAGGCCAACTCCACCACCGCGCCGTAACTAAAGGTCAGCGCAGTGAGCTGGTAAGTATTTTCTGTGCTGTAATTCGCGCCGAACACCATATCGACACGATCGAGCGCCAGATTATATTGTGCCTCGAAATAACTGATGTCCGAATCTTCAATATTGTTGGTATCGACATAGACATCCTCGACCGCCGTGCCATCTTCATCCTGCAGGTTATAGGTTTCAAACGCGCGGTGACTGGCGGTAAAGCTCAGTGCGCGGCGCTCATCCAGCTCGTACCAAAGCTTGCCCACGACGCCGTGCATATCCCGCGACTCCCCCGGGTTCATCGCATCGGTATTCAGCTTGCGAGCCGTCGGATCGGGGTAGTTGGAATGCTGCTCGCTCGTGCCCAGTCGCGCCTGCGGGCCGTTATCCACCTTGTCGTAATCCGCGGATAACTGCATGCGCAAGCGCTCACTGACCTGCCAGAGCAGGGCGAGCTTCACAAATTGGTTATCTTGCTCCTGCGGGTCGGGGCGCGCCGGCCCCTTGTTGTCGACCACGGCATCGCGCTGATTGTGCAGTGCATTTATCCGCAGCGCCACGTCCTTAGCAAGCGGCAGGTTGGCCATACCCTCAATGCGCACTAGGTTTGCACTGCCAAGTTTCGCCGCCAAAAAGCCCTCGCGCTCCTCCACACTTGGGCCATTGGAAACAAAACTCACCACCCCCGCCGCCGCATTGCGGCCAAACAGTGTGCCCTGCGGCCCCTTGAGCACTTCCACGCGCTCCATATCGGAAAATGGCACAGTAATCGCCGCCCGAGGCAGGTAGACACCGTCGAGGAATGTCGCCACCGAGGGGTCCCCACCGGTGCTGATATTGGAGCTCTCAACGCCGCGAATCACAAAGAAGGACTGCGTGACACCGCCGGCATCCTGCACGCTGCTGCCGACCTTCAAACCGGGAATATAGGCCTGAATATCGGCCATGGTCAGCGCGCCGGTGTTCTCTAGATCCTGAGTGCTAAAGGTATCTACCGTGACGGGCACCGTCATCGCGCTCTGTTCCCGCTTCTGGGCTGTCACCACCACTTCTTCTAAGGCGAGATTGTTGGCGGCCTGCAGCAAGGGGGCGGCGGCAAGTAAACCAGCAAGCAATAGCGCTGGCGATAAGCGACGGGCACTCATACTCTTCCCTCTTCACTTGCTAACAAGCTATGCCCAGCCGCAGCGGCCCGGGCCAGATGTCACTCAGCGGCAAACAGCCAGCGCCGCTCAGCACATAGATAAATCGTTAGTTACTTCTCCACTTCTAGCATATATTCCGCAACCTTGCGTCTTAGCTCCGCTGACAAATGCCCCTGTGATGGCATCGGCGGATAGTCGGGGCGCACCTTATGAGGGGCGGCAATATAGTCGGCAATGCCCTGGGCATCATTGTGATAGAGCGCTTGCAAGGTCAGTGTTGGCGGACCGATCATGCGCATATTGTAAGCGTGACACCCGGCGCAAATACCCTGGTAAAGGCGTTGAGTACGGTCTTCATCATTCTCTATCGCTCTCGGCGGGGCGCCGTCGGCAAGCAGATAGCTGTCGATATCGTGGGTGTTCCGCCGCTCACACTGACTCCATTTCTTCAGGCCAAAGGTCAGGTATTGCTGCTTATTCACAATACAGTTGTCGGCCTCCTGCGCAGAACCCAGGTTGGCAAAAATATCGGGGCCTCGGCGGCTAAACTGGGTGAGCATCGCCGCCTTGATATCCGGCACCGGATCGCTGCCGTTGTCGAACATCAAATTATCGAGAATGGCGATACGATCGGGGTTGGGTTCGGATTCGGGGTCGGAAGCTATATCGGTGATAAACGCCAAGTCGGTAATCACAATACCGGCGGTGGTATTACCGGAAATAATATTGCCCTCCACAATGACGTCATCGGCAGCCATAATCACCACCCCGATGCCGCGCGGCACTTTTGCGACAATGGATCCCGGGGCACCGAAATTTTCGGTGTTGTTGTTCACCACAAAATTGTTGCGCAAGATGACATCGTAAGTGGTTTTGATCGGCAAGCCGGGGGTAATAAACACCAACAGACCCGCGGTGTTGTCGTGGGCATAGTTGTTTTCAACAATGGCGTGGCGAGTATTTTCAATCTCGATACCGGCCACGTTGTCGAACACTTCATTGTGGCGCACCACCACGTTGTCGCACATGCCGACGTAAATGGCAGCGTCCTCTATACCACTGAGCACGTTGTACTCAATCAGACCATTTTGGCCAAACTGGGGAAAGATGCCATATACCCCGGTGTCGATTACCCGGTTGTAGCGAATGCGGTAGTTATTTCCCGCCTGCCCCATAATGGCGTTGCCCTTGTAGTGCTTGATGGTCAGCCACTCTACCGTCACGCCATTGCCCGAATATAAAATGGCATCGTTGCGCTTGCGCTCGCCGTCCATCACCGGCCACTGCCCCTCAACCACCACGCCGCGCAGGGTGATATTGTCTTTGTCGACGTAGACACTTTCCTTGTAAGTGCCCGGATGGATCAAAATCACATCGCCCGGCGCAGCCTTATTCACCGCCTCTTGAATAGAGTCACCATCTTCGACGGCGATCTCGGCGGCCAGACCCAAGGGACTCGCCAACAGCACAAATAGCCATAGCGCCAACTTGGCAATAGCCGTTTTCATGATCGTACTCCTCAGGGTAATCGACGGTGACATCGTCATTTCTATTGGCTTCCCAGTATCGGTGGCAGCCCCGATGGAACAGCAGCGGGCAACACCGGCATAAAGCTTTGGTCACTGAGCGTCTTCATAAAATCCACCAGGCGGTCCAGCTCCTCGTCACTGAGGTTCGGCTCCCAGATATGCCAGTGCAGACTCAGGGCTTCACCAGCAGGGACCGCGTGCCCGCGCCCGCCGTTGTAAAACGCCGTGGCTTGGCGCAGCGTGGCAAAGCGCCCGGAGTGCATATACGGTGCAGTAAACGCAATATTGCGCAGCGTCGGCACTTTAAAGCCGCCGCGCTGAGAGGCGTCACCGGTCACCGCCTGTACACCGGGATCTAACGGCCGACCAGCGGGTTCAGGCGTACCCAATACCGCCACTTGCTGATTGGTGAACAGTGGCGGGGTATGGCACTCAGCGCAGCGCGCGACAAAGGAGCGAAAAATATTCATGCCCTCAATTTCATGGGCAGTAAGCACCTCGTGATAGCCGTGGGCATAGAGGTCGTAGCGGCTATTGAGGGAAATCAAGGAAGATTCAAAGGCGGCAATGGCGGTGTAAATCTGCGCCAACTGGATACTGGCGTCGCCGTTAAACGCCTGGGCAAAAAGCGCGGGGTAGGTCGTCGTGGCGCGCAAATCCTGCAACAGCTTGGCCGGGCTGTTCGCCATCTCGCGGGGATCGTAGAGCGGACCTTCCATCTGCGCCTCCAGCGAGTCAGCGCGCGCATCCCAGAACAGTCGGCGCAAAAACGCCACATTCCACAGTGTTGGCGCCGAGCGCTCGGCCAGCTGGCCGCCGGCGCCAATACTGCGACCGCGACCGTCGGCAAAGCCCTGCTGCGGGTCGTGGCAAGAGGCGCAGCTCAGCTCGCCAGTGCCGGACAGAATGGGATCGAAAAACAGCAGGCGCCCCAAGTCGATCTGCTGCGGCGAGAAACCCTCGCGCAGCGCCGGCAATCCGGTTTTCAGACCGCCGACCCCACTGCCTTGCAGCGAGGCGTAATCGCGGTACAGGCTGCGCAGATAACAACCGCCCTCGCGCAGCTCAAAGCCGGCGGGGCAGAAATTCTGCAGCTGCCAGCCGGACTCAGCCTGCGCCGCCGGCAGCAACAGAGCCAGCAGCAGCGCGCCGCTGGGTCGGCGCAATAACCCGAGCATTAGTCCGCCAGCGATTGGATGTATACCAGCACATCGTCCAGCACCGCCTCGTCGGGCAGCGAGCCGGCCATCATCGCCATTTGGTAGCCATACTTATCGCCTTGATCGGCGCCCCGCAGGCCGTCGCGAAAATGCGTGAACTGACGCCGTAAATACCAGTCATCGACGCCGGCCAGCGCCGGTGCCTGCAGCAGCTCAAGTCCCTCTGCGTTAGGGCCGTGGCAGGCGCCGCAGAGGTTGCTGTAGTAGTCCGCACCGCGCTTGGCATCCCCGGTTAAGGTCGCCGGCGCCGGCTTGTTGCCCAGGCCGGCAATGTAGCTCACCACGGCCTCGACGGCCGCGTCGTCGGGCAGTGTTTTAGCAATCGCCTGCATCTGCTGGCCGTAGCTGTCTTTGGGATGGCTGCCGCGCTGACCCGCGCGGTATTGATCAAGCTGCCGCCGCAAATACCAGTGCTGCTGATTGCGCAGCGACGGCGCGCCCAGCGCCCGATTACCTTCCGCCTGGGCGCCGTGACAGGCCGCGCAGGCCTGATACAAGGCTTTGCCATCGGCGCGGCTGCCCGAGCTCAGCAGCTGCTGCGCCTGGCTTGCGGCCTGCTGGCTGTCCGCCGACGGCCCGGAGTCGCCAGCGCAGGCAAATAACACGCTGCACCACGCCAACATCACGCCGCGGCATGCGGCTCGATAGCCAAAAACCCTTCCCATATTCCGCTCCAACAGGCCGGCGGCCTAGCGCGTGTATCGATGACACAGCGGCCGCCATTACTATTATTTTTATTGAGCATAGCCTGCATCGCGCAATGCGCACAGCCAATTGACCAGCCGGTGTTCACCGCCAGTCGCCGGCCATACCGACACCGGCGCACGGTGCATCGGCGCGGCGTTGGCTGTTGATTTAAACCGTGGCCCGACAGGCAAAGCCCCTGCACCGCCAGGTAAAGGCCACCAACACAAACCAGAGACGCGGGCTTGCCGCTCAGCCCTGAACTTGCAGCGCGGCCACCTCCGGGTAGCGTTGCTGCCAATCGCGCACCAGCGCCCGCTGGTCGATATCATCCGGGTGGAAGCCGCGGCGAAACGCGCGAACAAAATGCGGCAGTGATTCGCGCATCAAGCCGCCCCGTCCCCAGAAAAACCGCAGCGCCTGCCACCATTCACCCAGACTGGCACGACGGCCGTCGGCGCGCAGTAACTGGCGCTGAAACACCATCACCCGGCCAAAAAACAATATCAGCGCTATCATCAATACCCGGCGGCGCAAAAACTCATCGCCAACCCGCTCGCGAAACACATCAAACGCCACCGCCTTGTGCTCGATTTCCTCGACCGCATGCCAAATCAGCATATCTTTAAACGTCGGCTCCATTTGCGCCAACACCTCTGGGTGGCGCAGGGCGTGCTCGGCCAGTGTCGCCGTGACATGTTCCAAGGCCACGGTAATCGCCAGCTGGCGCTGCGGCTTGAGTCGCTGGCGCGCAATATCGAGCAGGGCCTTGGCTCTTGCGGCCACCGCCGCCATTGGAAACCCCTTGGCCTGCAATGCGGCATTAAAATCTTCATGGACCCTGCCGTGATGGGCTTCCTGGCCGATAAACCCGCGAATGCGCTGCTTGAGCGCCGGGTCCTCAATCTCCTTCTGGTAGTGGCGCACAGTGTCGATAAAGAAGCGCTCGCCGTCGGGAAAAGTCGCCGACATCGCGTAGAAAAAGGCAGAAATTAGCGGGTTGCCACCAAACCAGTACTTGTCCATTTCGCTGGGCATAACAAAATTCATACGCCTAACCGTAATGCTATTGTCATCCGTCATCGCTGTTCTCCTGTGACCGGCAGGCGCTATTGCCGCAGGCGCCGGGGATGACCAAACTATGGCATAGTGACCTTCGCCGCGGCAGGTTATATTCTCGCAGCGGCCGGTGTTTTTAGCGCAACTTTAGGGACAGCCATGGACACGGAAAAACTGGGGCGAGGCTGCCACACCATTTCCAGCGACTACCTAATATCGCTGAGTGAACAGGCCTTTGAGCGCGGTGTAAATGTCGGCGACCTGCTCGCTGGCAGCGGCCTCAGCCCAAAGGTATTGCTATTACAGGACGTCAGTATTGGCCACGAATCCTTCTTGCAGGCGGTCAGTAATTTTCAGGCCGTTGACGGCAACCTCTGGTCGGCCCTGGAAGGCGGCCGCCGCATGACCCTATCCAAGCACGGCTACCTGGGCTACGCCGCCCAGCACAGCCGCAGCGTGCCCGAAGCTGCCGACAAGCTCTATCGCTATGTATCAACCCGCGTTGACTTCATCGCCCTGCAGCGCGGCGAGCACAGCGATCGCGCCGAGGTGATTATCCAACCCCAGGTTAGCGACAGCCCCGCCATGCGCTATGTTTGCCTGAGTTTGATGGTTTGCCTGGAAACCCTCAGCCGCCAAATACTCGGCCGCCCGGCCACTCAGCTGGCCAGCCGCATCACCATGACAGGCCCCGCCCCCGACAGCCCGGCGCCACAGCTGCCCGGCGGTTCGAGCATTCTCTTTGACCACGACTATTACAGCGTGTCCTGGCCGCGGAGCGTTCTCGATACGCCGCTGAGCAGCCGCAATGACGACTTGGCATCACTGGCTGTTGCGCGCTGCGAATCCGAACTGCGCCGCAGCCAGCCCAGCCAGAATACAACTTCGCGGGTCGTCGCTCAGCTGCAACGCAGCCGTGGTGAATCCCCCGCCATTGATGACATCGCCGCCCGGCTCAATATGTCGACAGCGACTCTGCAGCGGCGCCTGAAAAGCGAGCACTGCAGTTTCCAGCAACTCAAGGACCAAATTCGCGAGCGCCAGGCCCGCGAATTGTTGAGGAGCCCCGCCAGCGTCGAGCAGATCGCCGAGCAACTGGGCTACAGCGATGCCAGCAACTTTACCAAGGCTTTCAAAAGCTGGACCGGCTGCACACCCAGCCAGTTTCGCCAACAGGAAACCAACTAAGGCGCACACTCCCCGGCCGCTGATCCCAGTAAGAAAAAAGGCACCCGAAGGTGCCTTAACGATTACGCGCCGACCACTTAGGGGTTGTCGGTATACAGGGTGTAGTCACCACTGCCACTGTAGGACTTCACCCGCCAGCGGTAGCTGCCACTGGTGCCGCTGTAGCTGATTTCCTCATTGGAGCTGCTGCTCTCACTGCTGGCCACACTGGACCAACCGCCAAAGAACAAGCTGCTGCTGTACTTCTCCAGAATCAGGTCGAAATCGGCATTGGCCGGGCCTTCAAGCAGCGCATAGAACTGACCACCATTGCTGTTAAAGCCATTGCTGCTGGGGCTGTAGTCATTGTCATTGCTGCCACTCAAGGTACCGCTGGTCTGCTCGCATTCCGGGCAGGGGCCGGCACCGGGTTCAGCCAAGCTGAGCTGTTGGCTGGCACTGTCCTGCTGGCTGGCCGTATCACTGACCGTCAGCGTAACCGTGTAATCGCCATAGGCCGCATAGCTGTGACTGGCGTTCACCCCACTGGCACTACTGCCATCGCCAAAATTCCAGCTGTACTGGCTGACCGCCTCATCATCGCTGGAAGCCGACGCATCAAAGCTGCAGCTCAGCTCGTTACAGCTGTAGCTGAACGCGGCGTTCGGCGGGAAGTCGACACCCTCGCCCTGCGCCACTTGCAACAACAGGTTGGGTGAACCGCTACCAAGGCCGCTAAGCTGGTTGGCCACGCCGTCGTTAAGCAGTGCGCTGAACACTTCAGCAGGCGTCGCACCGGGGTTTTGCGCCAGAATCAACGCCGCCGCACCGGCCACATGGGGCGCTGCCATTGAGGTGCCGCTAATGGTGTTGGTGTCGCTGTCGCTCTGGTACCAGGCAGAAGTAATCGATGAGCCGGGGGCGAAAATATCGACACAGCTGCCCTTGTTGGAGAACGACGAGCGCGCATCAGAGGAGGTGGTCGAACCCACGGTCACCGCCTCGGCAACCCGATTAGGCGAACCCGTACAAGCATCAGTGTTGTCATTGCCGGCCGCGACAACCATCGTTACACCGGCATTGACCGCACCGCGCACCGCCTCGTCCAGGGCCGAGCTATTGCCACCACCCAGACTCATATTGGCCACCGCCGGCGCCTGGTGATTCGCCGCCACCCAGTCAACGCCGGCGATCACCCCGGAGTTGGTCCCCGAGCCGTTGCAGTCCAGCACCCGCACCGGGTAAACCGTGCTGCCCTTGGCAACACCGTAGCTGCTGCCCGACGTGGTGCCGGCAACATGGGTGCCGTGACCGTTACAGTCTTCCGTGTCCTCGGGATCGGTACTGCCGCCAAACAGGCCGCCAGCGGAAGCAAAATTGCGCCCCGTGCCAAAGCGACCGCTAAATTCGTTGTGACTGCTGCGAATACCGGTATCGACGATGTAAACATGCACACCGCTGCCATCAACGCTGTAGCTGTACTGGTTGTCCAGCGGCAGCGCGGGCTGGTCAACCCGGTCCAGTCCCCAGGTGGCATTGCTTTGCACGGCGGCAATACTGACCGTTTGATCCTGCTCGACCAATTTAACCAGCGGGTTTTTCGCCAACAGCGCCGCGGCCTCCGGGCTCATTTTGGCGACAAAACCACTCACCGCATTTTGATAGAGACCCAGCAATTCGCCACCCACCGTGGCCAGCAAGCTGTCCACCAACTCAGGCAGAGGCAAAGCGCCGAGCAGACTGCCCTCAGCCTTTTGCAGCAATACGATGTACTGGCCGTCAATCAACTCGCCGGCCGTCAAATTATCGGAAACCGAGGCCTCGAAACGACTCAGCTCTTGAGCCGACTGGTTTTCCGCCGCAGAACTTTGCGCAACCGCGCCGCTATTATCACTGTCACTGCTGCTGCCACCACCGCAGGCACTCAGGCTTAGCGCCAGTACCGAGCTCAGTAACAAAGGTTTTTTAATCGTCATGGATATAGAGTCCCCAATATTATTTATTGTCGTATGCTGGCCATATCCCTCGGCCTGGCTCTAACGGCCAGCGGCGACTATAAACAATACTGTTAGTGACAAACCGTTAACCACCGCATATTGACAGCGCTAACTTTGCCAGCGCGGCTCAATTAACTCGTTTTGTGACGCACATCAAGGAAGCGCAGCCAACAGCCGCTACCAGCGCGCGAAGTGATTCTCGGCGAAGCCCCACTGACCATCCAACACCAGGGTTTCTTCCGCCAGCTGAATACGGCCGTAGTAGCGGCCAAAATACTGGCTGAAATTCGAGGCAATCAGCACGGCGTTGCGGCGCTCACAGCGCCGCCCAGCCGGCTCGAAACGCAGGTCGAGCACGCCGTCTTGGGAGCGCATAAACCACGGCGCCTCGCCGTCTCGGCGATTAAATTCAAAGGCCACGGTACTGAGTTTGACCAGCTTGTCATCCAGCCACAGGGCGTTTTCGGTATAGCCGGTATCGTTGACGCCGGCAACCAAGTTAAAGCCCAGCCGGCGACCATCGCCGAGCCGCGCCGACAGGCTGCCCCAGTTCCAGAAGGTTTCGCGACGCATATAGCCGGCGCTCCAATCAACCCCCGCCAGGGCCTCACTGGCCGCCAAATCTAACTCGCGGCCGCGCCAGCGCAAGCGCCCACTGGCCGGCCTCGCGGTGGTCTTCTGGGTGTAGACCCAGCCCGCGTAACCGGCGCGCGTGCAGATCGACAGGGGTTGATAGCCCGCTGCCTCGTCGATCTCCGCATCGATGTACAGACCACTGGCCAGGGACAACTCGACGCGGCGGCTGCCGGCTTGAGCACTGATACGCAGCTGATTGCGGCCGCTGGCAAAACGCGCCTCACCGCAATTGGGAGTGGTGTCGATGTGGCTGCGGCGCGCCAGCGGCTGCACAAAGCTGAATTCCTCAAACTCGCCACTGCGGGGAGCGTAGCAGTAGACAAAGGCATTGCTGACCCATTTCAAATCGACGATCGCCAGGCCGACGATCAACTCCTCGCAGCACAGCGATATAAACTGAAACTGGTTAAAGGCGAAATGCTTAGCCAAGCGGCCACGCGGCTTATCCATGGCATCGCGCAAATCGAAATCGCGGTAATTGATATTCGCCAGCGGCTGCTCAAACAGGCCAAATTGCGGCTGACCGTCCGCACCAATAAGATTGCCCCCAACACTGCCGTCCACCCACACCTCCCCATTAATTTGCTAGCGCATTCGGTTGAGTCCGCTGCGCGGCACCCATGGTAGACCAAACCGCCAAGCGCCAACAGCCGCCGCGACAGAATCCACACAGAGAACTAGACGACCGGTCTATTAGCATGTAGTCTGGCAACCATGAAAGCGACCAATAGCAAGTCCCAGCGCGGCGACAGCCGCCAGCGCATCCTCGACGCCGGCTACTCGCTGATCAGTCTGCGCGGCTTTTCCGCCGTCGGTCTCAGCGAGTTGCTGGGCAGTGCCGGTGTCCCCAAGGGCTCTTTTTATTACTACTTCAAATCCAAAGAGCACTTTGGCGAGGCCCTGTTAGACCACTATTTCTGTCGCTATCAGCAGCGTGTCGAAGCGCTGATGAATGCGTCCGACCTCAACGCCCGTGAGAAATTGCTGCGCTACTGGCAGCGCTGGCTGGAAAATGAGTCGGGGCCCTGCGAGAGCGAACGCTGCCTGATGGTGAAGCTCTGCGCCGAGGTCGCCGACCTCTCTGAAGCCATGCGACTGCGCCTGAAGAACGGCAGCGACACGGTCATCAGCCAACTCACGACCCTGCTACAGCAGGGTCAGGACGACGGCTCCCTGCAAAGCCTTGAGCCGGCAGCCAGCGCCGAGGCCCTGTATCAATTGTGGCTGGGCGCCAGCTTGCTCGCCAAAGTACAGCGCAGCGATGCGCCCTTGCGCAGCGCCATGCACAACACCCGACAACTACTCCAGCAACATCCCTAGTATCACCGGCGGGCACCGCCAGCGCCGACACCAACACAACGCGAAATAACAGGAGTCACCATGAGCCAGAGCCCACAACACAACCGCCGCATTGTTCTCGCCTCGCGCCCCCAGGGCGCACCCAGTCACGACAACTTTCGACTGGAAACCGCCGACCTGCCGCAACTTAATGACGGCGAAGTGCTATTGCGCACCGTTTACCTGTCATTGGACCCCTATATGCGCGGCCGCATGAGCGACGCCAAATCCTATGCCGAGCCAGTGGGCATTGACGAGGTAATGACCGGCGGCAGCGTTTGCCGCGTGGCTGCCTCCCGCAACCCGAAATTCAGTGACGGCGACTGGGTGCTCGCGCTCGGCGGCTGGCAGGACTACTGCGTGTCCAACGGCGAGGGACTGATGCCACTGGGCGACAATCCCAAGGCGCCGTCCTACGCGCTGGGGATTCTCGGCATGCCCGGTTTCACCGCCTATATGGGCCTGCTCGATATCGGCAAACCCCAGGCCGGCGAAACCCTGGTGGTGGCCTCTGCCACGGGGCCGGTGGGCGCCACCGTCGGCCAGATTGCCAAACTCAAGGGCTGCAAGGTAGTCGGCGTGGCCGGTGGCCCGGAGAAATGCGCCTACGCCGTCGAGGAACTCGGCTTCGACGCCTGCCTCGACCACAAGGCCGATGACTTTGCCCAGCAACTTAAGGCCGCCTGTGGTGACGGCATCGACATTTACTTTGAAAATGTCGGCGGCAAAGTCTTCGATGCGGTATTGCCGCTGCTCAACACCGGCGCCCGTATTCCGCTGTGCGGCATGATCTCGCGTTACAATGCCACCGAATTGCCCGACGGCCCCGACCGCATGTCGCTGCTGATGCAGGCGATACTGGTCAAGCGCATGACGGTACGCGGCTTTATTATTTTTGACGACTACGGCGACCGCTACCCGGAATTTGCCGGCGACATGCAGCAGTGGCTGGCGGCCGGCAAAATCAAATACCGCGAGCACCGCGTCGACGGCCTGGAAAATGCCCCCCAGGCCTTTATCGACCTGTTAGAAGGTCGCAATTTTGGCAAAATGGTCGTGCAAGTGGGCCCCGAGCAGGCCTGACCAAGCAGGCGGCTCGCAGGGGCCGCCGATCCCTAGGACTACGCACAGGAACAAGTATGAACATCTTGATGGTGCTCACCTCCCACGACCAATTGGGAGACAGCGGCGAAAAAACCGGCTTCTGGCTGGAGGAGTTTGCCGCCCCCTATTACGTCTTCAAAGATGCCGGCGCGCAAATCACCCTGGCCTCGCCCAAGGGCGGCCAGCCGCCGCTGGACCCCAAAAGCGACGCCGACGACGCGCAAACCGCCGACACCGAGCGCTTTCGCAACGACACCGAAGCTCAGCAACTGCTGGCCACTAGCCACAAGCTCAACGATATGCGCGAGCGCGATTTCGACGCGATTTTTTATCCCGGCGGCCACGGCCCGCTGTGGGACCTGGTCGACGACCCCCAGTCGGTGCTGTTGATCGAGCAGTTCTACCACGCCGGCAAGCCGGTGGCGGCCGTCTGTCACGCGCCGGCGGTGTTCCGTCACAGCATTGAAGCCAATGGCGAGCCACTGGTTAAGGGCAAGCGCATCACCGCCTTCAGCAACAGCGAAGAGGCCGCCGTTGGCCTCAGCGAGATCGTACCGTTTTTGCTGGAGGACATGCTCAGCGAACGCGGCGCGCGCTACGAAAAAGGTGAGGACTGGGCCAGCCACATCGTCTGCGACGGCCAGCTGCTCACCGGCCAAAACCCCGCCTCGTCAGCGGCGCTGGCAACAGCCGTCATCGAACAGCTGCGCTGAGCCCCGCCCTGCGGGCGGCCTCACCGCCCCCTGCCCTAGCGACATTTTCTTACGCAGCCAATACAATAGCGTCCGCAACTTAATCAACGCGGACGCACCATGACCGACCTGCCGAATATTCACGCCGACTCACTATATGCCATTGATGAAGAGGCGCTGTTTAAGACCCCCGACAATGCCTCGCCGGTGAAAATTCTGCTGCTCTACGGCTCACTGCGCGAGCGCTCCTTCAGTCGCCTGCTCAGCGAGGAGGCCCAGCGCCTGCTGCAGCACTTCGGCGCCGAGACCCGCATTTTCGATCCCCGCGGCCTGCCGCTGCCCGACGCCGAGGAGCCCGACCACCCCAAGGTGGTCGAGCTGCGCGAGTTGGCCCAGTGGTGCGACGGCATGGTGTGGTGCTCGCCGGAGCGCCACGGCGCCATGACCGGCATTATGAAGGCGCAGATCGACTGGATTCCGCTCAGCATCGGCGCAGTGCGCCCCACCCAGGGCAAAACCCTGGCGGTGATGCAGGTGTCCGGCGGCTCGCAATCCTTTAACGCGGTCAACCAACTGCGCGTACTGGGGCGTTGGATGCGGATGTTCACCATTCCCAACCAGTCCTCAGTGGCCAAGGCCTGGCTGGAGTTTGACGACAACGACCGCATGAAACCGTCGGCCTACTACAATCGCGTGGTCGATGTCATGGAAGAGCTGGTCAAGTTCACCCTGCTGCTGCGCGACCGCAAGGACTACCTGGTCGACCGCTACTCAGAGCGCGTGGAAAGCGCCGAGCAACTTAAGCAACGCGTCAGTCAGCGCAACTGATCGATGGCCAGCGAGCAGGAATTCATCCGCCTCAGCGAACAGCGCGGCAGTGCAGAGCACGGCCTGCTGCAGCTGGCCGCCGACTTCCACCTCGACGCCTTTCAGCCCTCGCTGTTTTCCCTCTGCGGCATCCACTGCCCGGCCACCATCGCCGCCGCCACTCGCAAACGCCAGGCCGAATACTTTGCCGGCCGCTGGCTAGCCGATCGCGCGCTGAACGCCTTTGGTATTGACCGCTTCACCCTGCTCGCCGATGCCAAGCGCTGCCCGCAGTGGCCCGAGGGTCTGCTCGGCAGCATTAGCCACGGCGACGACAAGGCGCTGTGTGTCACCGCCAGCCGACAGCACTACCGCGCCGTCGGCGTAGATATTCAACGGCGCATTTCCGCGGCCGCCGCCGCCAAACTGCAGCAGCGCATACTGTCGCCCAGCGAGATCCAGCTGCTCGCCCACAGCGGCCTGCGCCACGGCGATGCCGTGGCGCTGTGTTTTTCCGCCAAGGAAAGTATCTACAAGGCGCTGTACCCCATAGTGCAGCGCTATTTCGGCTACCGCGCCGCCGAGCTGATCGCCATCGATCCGTCGCGCAGCCAGCTGCACTTTGCCATCAGCCCCGAACTCGCCGACCTGCCCGGCTGCCCCAGCGAAGTCAAACTGCTATATGAACAGGTCGGCGAGCTGCTGCGCAGCAGCCTGCTCCTTGAGCACTGACAGCCGCGCATAAAAAAGGGCACCAAAAGGTGCCCGAAGGAGATGCTGGAGAAGCATTGCCCCACTACCCCGGGGCCGGGTATTACAACTCTAGCGGCTGGTTCACCAGTGGCAGCGGCGGCAGCAGGTGCATCTCGCTGCTCAGCACGGTGCCACCCGCAGTAAAATAATCAGGCAAGGCTGCCGGGTCGTCCTTAATCGCCCCCAGCAGCGGCACCATCGCAAACACGGTATCCGGGCCCAACTGGGAGCCAAAGCCCGCCAGCGACTGGGGATTTTCAGCGATGCTATTCACAAACGTCTCCACCGCCGCCACCGAAGTTTCGACCTTGCCCAGCGTCGCATAATCAGACAGTGCAGAAAGATCCAACTGCAAGGCCTCCAGGCCCGGCAAGGTGATGTCGCCGCTACCCACAGCGGCCAATTCCACCAGCGGCAGCATATCCGCCCCCGGAATACCGCCGCTACCCAAGCCATTCACAATACTCAGCAAGGCATTGACACCCGGCAGCTGCGGCGTCTCGGATGACAACAAAGGCAGGGCGTCCAGTAAACCGCTGAGGCCGGCCACATCGCCACCACCGGCGGGCAGCGGCAGCGCATCCAAGCCCGGCAGCGGCAGGGCGTCTAAACCGGGCAGCCCGGCAGTCGTTAGGGCATCCAAACCGGGCAGTGGCAGGGCGTCCAGGCCGGGCAAATCGGCACCCGCGCCAGCGCCAACATTGGCCAGCGCCCCCAGACCGGGCAGTCCGCCGCCCAAGCCAGCCAGCACATCACCCAACACCGGGATCTGTGGCAGCTGAGCGTGACTGAAACTAGACACCGCCAGTGAAACTCCAAGGGCAAGACCGCTTTTTAATCGACGAAATGACATGCGAAAGACTCCACGTTTATTATCGGCCAAGGCGCATCAATGCCCCCGACCCCGACACTGCAAACGCAGCGCCCTGGCAACACCACCACTAGGCATTGGCGTTATACCGCCACCCACAGAACTAAGGTTGTTACGCAAATTACTATGCACAACTACGCTATCAAATACGCACATACACCTACCCAAATAAGGGAAATACCGCAAAAGCCGGCCCGCGCAATGTCACGCCTCACCCGCCCTAGAGAATCAGGCCGGCCGCCGAGTTAAGCGCAACACGGCACTGCCAGCCCCGGCCGGCACAGCAACTATGACTCGCCAGCGCCACCACACTGCTCTAAGCTGCTAGCCGAAATCACCACCAATCGGCCTATCGACAAGGAACCGCCATGACCGACAAGTCCCTCGGCGAGCGCCAGCACTACCGCTGGTTTACCCCCATCTCCACCCGCTGGATGGACAACGACGTGTACGGCCACGCCAACAACGTCAACTACTACGCCTGGTTCGACACCACCGCTAACCGCTATCTCATTGAGCACTGCGGCCTGGACATTCACCGCGGCCAGCAAATTGGCTACATCGTGCACAGCGAATGCTTTTACCGCAGCGCGGTCGCCTTTCCCGATGAACTGGAGGGCGCGCTGCGGGTGAATCGGCTGGGCAACAGCTCCGTGGAATACGGCCTGGCCATCTTCCGCCGCGGTGAAGCCCAGGCCGCCGCCCACGGCCGTTTCACCCACGTGTTTGTCGACCGCGACAGCGAGCGCCCGCAAACCATGAACGAGGCTTTGCGCAGGGGACTGGAGCGCATTCTCGGCGAGAGCCACCCGCTATGAGCAGCGCCCGCTTCCGCTACTGCCAGCCCGGCGACATCGACGCCGCGCTGCCGCTGATCATCAGCTCCGGCCCAGAGGCCTTCGCCTACGCCTTCAACGACCGCAACAGCGATCAGCTGGACGCGTTTTTACGCCGCGCCTTTGCCACTGGCGGCAATGAATTTAGCGCAGAGCAGCACCTAGCCTTAGAAGAAAATGGTGAGATTGTTGCGCTGGGCGCGCTGCGCTTCGCCGCCCAGACACCGCGCTTCACCGCACAGGCGATGACCTTAATACTGCGCCATTACCGGCCGCTGGCCGCGCTGCGCACCGCCTGGCGCGGACTGCGCACCGAAGCGGTAATCAAGCCGCCGCCCCGGGGCGTCGCCTTTATCTATCAACTGGCGGTGCGCCCCGACCAGCAGGGCCGGGGCCACGGCCGGCGACTGGTTGCCGAACTGCTGCGGCGCGCCCAGCAACAGGGTTATCGCCGCGCCGGCCTCAATGTCTCAGAGGAAAATCCCCGCGCCCAAGCGCTGTATGAGCAACTGGGTTTTCGCGTGGTACAGCAATACCACAGCGCCCTGCGCAGCGACTTTGGCCATGTGCCCGGCCAGCGCTATATGGAGCTGGCACTGGCCGCCAACACATAACAATAAGGAGCCACCATGCAACTGCAACGCCCCGACCTACTGCGATTCGACAATTATATAAACGGCAAATGGCAAAGCGCTGAGCGCCGCTTTGCCGTGCACAATCCCGCCAATGGCGAGCACCTAGGCGAGGTCGCCGACGCCGGCGCCGACGATTGCCGCCGCGCCATTGCCGCCGCCGAAGCCGCGCTTCCCGCCTG
The DNA here is from genome assembly GCF_041602295.1 of Spongiibacter sp. Taxonomy (GTDB): domain Bacteria; phylum Pseudomonadota; class Gammaproteobacteria; order Pseudomonadales; family Spongiibacteraceae; genus Spongiibacter. The sequence continues at coordinate 21,505 of NZ_JBFIGO010000040.1, forward strand.
GCGCGGCGCCACGGCCAAACAGCGCGCTGAGCTGCTGCAGCGCTGGTATCAGCTGATTTGCCTGCACCAGCGCGACCTGGCCGCCATACTCACCGCCGAGCAGGGCAAAATCAGCGCCGAAGCCGACGCCGAAATCGGCTACGGTGCCAGTTACGTGCAGTGGTTTTCCGAAGAGGCCAAGCGCATAGATGGCGACATTGTCGCGGCGCCCTCCAATGACAAGCGCCTGTTGGTGATCAAACAGCCGGTGGGCGTGGTTGCCGCCATCACCCCGTGGAACTTCCCGAATGCGATGATTGCCCGCAAGGCGGCACCGGCACTGGCCGCAGGTTGCAGCTTTGTCGTCAAACCCGCCCATGAAACGCCGCTGAGCGCGCTGGCGCTGGCGGCATTGGCTGAGGAAGCCGGTATTCCCGCCGGGGTATTCAACGTGGTGTGCAGCAGCCGCGCCAGTGAAATCGGCGGCGAAATGACCAGCAACCCGACGGTGCGCAAAGTCAGCTTTACCGGCTCCACCGGCATCGGCAAGCTACTGTTGGAACAGTGCGCCGCCACCGTAAAAAAAACCTCGATGGAACTGGGCGGCAACGCGCCCTTTATCGTCTTTGACGACGCCGACCTGGACGCCGCCGTAGCCGGCGCCATGGCCTCTAAATACCGCAACGCCGGCCAGACCTGTGTGTGCAGCAATCGCCTACTGGTGCAGGACGGCATCTACGAGGAATTTGCCGCCCGCCTGGCCGCCGAGGTACAGAAGTTTCGCCTCGGCGACGGCGCCCAAACCAGCAGTACCATGGGGCCATTGATCACCCCCGCCGCCTGCGACAAAGTCGCCGGGCTGGTGGATGACGCCCTGGCCCGTGGCGCCTCGGCCATCACCGGCGGTCGGCGATCGGCAATCGGTGAGCACTTTTACGAACCCACGGTACTGCGCGACGCCACCCCACAAATGCGCGTGTTCCGCGAAGAGATCTTTGGCCCGGTAGCTCCGCTGTTCCGCTTTCACAGCGAACAGCAGGCCATCGAGCTGGCCAACGACAGCGAATACGGCTTGGCGGCTTACTTCTACACCCGCGACCTGGGGCGGGTGTGGCGGGTCGGCGAGGCCTTGGAGTACGGCATTGTCGGCATTAACGAGGGCAGCACCGCCAGTGAGATCGCGCCCTTTGGCGGCATGAAGCAGTCCGGCATCGGCCGCGAGGGCTCCAAATACGGCATCGACGACTACCTGGAAATGAAGTATCTGTGCCTGGGCGGACTCAGCGAATAACGCCAAAACCACAGGCATAAAAAAAGCCCTCAAATGAGGGCTTTTTACTCTCTCGGCCGCGCTCAGACTTCGGGGTCGAAGGTGATCGGCATCGCCTTGATGGTATTGATAAAGAACGAACGCATATAGGTCACATCGCCGGCGAACTTGGGGTTGCGCAGACGCGGAATCAATTCTTCAAAAATAATATTGAGCTCCATACGCGCCAGGTTCATCCCCAGGCAGAAGTGCTCACCGATACCGAAAGAGCGAATCTCGCGGCGCATATTCGGCAGGCGCTTGGCGCGGTGAATATCAAACTTCATCGCGTCGTCGCCGTAGGCATCTTCGTCGTGGTTGACGGCGTGGTAGTGAAGCACCACCTTATCGCCCTTCTTGATATTGTGGCCGTTCCACTCGATGTCCTGCGTCGCGGTGCGGCGCATGGCAATAAATGCGGTGTTGTAGCGCAGCATCTCTTCAACGGCATCGGGGATGTCTTCCGGGTGATCCACCAGGTGCTGCAGCTGCTCGGGGTGTTCAACCAGCAGGCGCATACCGTGGGCGGTGGCAGTACGGGTACTCTCGTTGCCGCCGACCATGATCAGGATGAACATCCAGGCGAACATTTCCTCGTCGACCTTCTTGCCGTCAACTTCGCCATTCAGCAGCGCTTCAACCACGGCACTGGTGGGGTTTTCGCGCTGTTTGGCTGCCAGTTCAGCAGCGTAGGCGATCACTTCAAAGCTCACCGCATTGGCATCATCGCGGCTGGTGGCCAGGTCCGGGTCATCGGCAAAGGCCATGATGTTGGTCCAGTCGAAGAACTGCTTGCGGTCTTCCTGGGGTACACCCAGCAACTCCAGAATTGCCATCAGCGGCAACTCGGCGGCCACTTCTTCAACAAACTCGCACTCGCCTTTCTTGGCCACACGATCGATGATCTCGCGGGCGCCCTTGCGCAGCCACTCTTCCATATTCGCCACCGCGCGCGGAGTAAAGGCGTCGCGGACAATTTTGCGATACTTCATGTGCTTGGGTGGATCCATGGCGATAATGATGTTCTCGTGCATAATCGCCTGAATTTCTTCTTCGCCCTCGGGCACTTCCATCGGGAAGGGACCCTCAATATTAGACGAGAACAGATCCGGGTTCTGCGACACAAAGTCCAGTGCATCGCGCTTCACCACCGCCCAGTAGGGCACACCGTTTTCGGGATCTTCCATGTACACCATAGAACCCGCCTGGCGGATCTTCGCCAGCTCTTCATAGGGCATGCCGTTCTGGTAGGTATCCAGACTGAGCAGGTTGGCAAATGGACACTGGCTCATAATTGTTTTCCTCAATCAGGCCCAAAAGGGCATTTTCACACCGTTGTTATTCGCTAGCGCGCGACAAGTCTGACCGTCCCAGAACAAAAGTAACAGGTCGTTAACCAAAGGTAACAGACCATTAACCAAATTTCCAGACTCATGTCCTCGCCACAATGACAATTGAGGCGCCATCGCGATGGTCGCATCTATTAATCTAGCTCATCACCGCGCCCTTCACCGCCCGGTCTATAGCTCACCACCACCGGAAAAAGGCGTCCGGCGTCGGCCACACCCGGGTATTACACTGGCCAGTCCGGCACCAATCCCCGATAATGCCGCCTTATCGCCACCAGCCGAGATGTCAGCATGAGCCTGCCCACCCTGCGCCTAGCCAAAAACGAAGAACGCCGCCTGCGCGGCGGGCACCTGTGGATTTACAGCAACGAGGTCGACAAACAGGC
>NZ_JBFIGO010000041.1:0-24036 GCF_041602295.1 Spongiibacter sp.
GACGACACGCCGATCATTGCAGGTTCTGCACTGATGGCGCTGAACGGCGAAGACGACAACGAGCTGGGCACCACTGCTGTTAAGAAGCTGGTAGAAGCGCTGGATACTTACATTCCAGAGCCCGAGCGTGCTATCGATCAGCCGTTCCTGATGCCGATTGAAGACGTATTCTCAATCTCTGGTCGCGGTACGGTTGTTACTGGTCGTATCGAGCGCGGTATCCTGAACACTGGCGACGAGATCGAAGTTGTTGGTATCAAAGACACCACCAAAACGACCTGTACTGGTGTTGAAATGTTCCGCAAGCTGCTCGACGAAGGTCGCGCTGGTGAGAACGTTGGTGTACTGCTGCGTGGTACTAAGCGTGACGAAGTTGAGCGTGGTCAGGTACTGGCTAAGCCCGGTTCTATCACTCCGCACACTCGCTTCGAAGCTGAGGTGTACGTACTGTCTAAAGAGGAAGGTGGTCGTCACACGCCGTTCTTCAAAGGCTACCGTCCGCAGTTCTACTTCCGTACCACTGACGTAACAGGTGCTTGTGAGCTGCCTGAAGGTACTGAAATGGTAATGCCTGGCGACAACGTGAAAATGGACGTAACACTGATTGCGCCTATCGCGATGGAAGAAGGTCTGCGTTTTGCAATCCGCGAAGGTGGCCGTACTGTCGGCGCCGGCGTGGTCGCGAAAATCGTAGAGTAAGTCCGGGCGCGGTTCGCCGCGCAAGGCAAGCAAGGGAGGCCTCGGCCTCCCTTTCTGGGTAACAACGGGTGCAATTGGCACCCTATGTCGCGCGGCAGCGTCCTTTATAGCCTTTATGTCGAATTGTTGTTGACAAGGGGGGCTTTGGTCATTAATATGCCGCTTCTTTTTCGGGTTGTCTCGGCCAGTTGGCGCCGATAGTGGCTCGATAGTATTTCGGGATGGGAGTTTGATCAGGTGCAAAATCAACGGATTCGCATTCGTTTAAAAGCTTTTGATCACCGCCTTATCGATGCGTCTACGCAAGAGATCGTAGATACCGCTAAGCGTACCGGTGCGCAGGTTCGGGGTCCAATTCCCCTGCCTACACGCAAGGAGCGCTTTACGGTTCTGGTCTCTCCACATGTGAACAAGGATGCGCGTGATCAGTATGAGATCCGCACCCACAAGCGCATGTTGGACATCGTAGAGCCTACAGAAAAAACTGTAGACGCTTTGATGAAGTTAGATTTGGCGGCTGGTGTAGAAGTTCAAATTAGCCTCGGCTAATAAATGTAAATACTGAATTTTTTTCAGACCCGCTCAGGGGCTGGCCCTGGGTTGTGTAACGCGTGAAAGCGCGGCCGTAGAGGGTTAAGCCCCGTACACTGAGAGGTTGGAGCAATGACTATTGGTTTGGTCGGTCGTAAAAGCGGCATGACTCGCGTTTTTACTGAAGACGGCGTATCTATTCCGGTAACAGTGATTGAGGTAGAGCCCAATCGTGTTACTCGTGTCAAAGCAGACGATGCTGACGGCTATCGCGCTATTCAGGTGACTGCCGGTGCTCGCAAGGCGTCGCGTATTTCAAAAGCGGAAGCTGGCCACTTTGCGAAAGCAGGTGTTGAAGCTGGTCGCGGATTGTGGGAATTCCGTCTGGATGAAGGCGAAGAAGCTCCTGAGGTTGGTGTTGAGCTGACCGTTGCAGCATTCGAAGCTGGTCAAAAGGTGGATGTTACTGGGCAGTCTAAAGGTAAGGGCTTCCAGGGCGGTGTTAAGCGTTGGAACTTCCATATGCAAGACGCTACCCACGGTAACTCACTGTCGCATCGTGCGCCTGGTTCTATCGGTCAGTGTCAGACCCCCGGTCGCGTCTTCAAAGGTAAGAAGATGGCTGGTCATATGGGTGCTGAGCGCGTAACCGTTCAAACCCTTGAGGTCGTACGTGTCGATGCAGAGCGCAACTTGATTTTGATCAAGGGTGCGGTTCCCGGTGCGCCAGGTGGTGACGTGTTTGTGCGTCCCGCTGTTAAAGCAAAAAAATCCTAGGGGGCTAAGCAGTGGAACTGAATATTGCGAAACCCGGTAACGGTGCAGCGGCTGGAACTATCCAGGTTTCCGATGTGGCCTTTGCTCGTGAGTTTAATGAAGATCTGGTTCATCAGGTAGTGACTGCCTATCTGGCCGGTGCCCGTCAGGGTACTCGTGCGCAGAAGACTCGCTCAGAAGTGAGTGGTGGTGGTAAGAAGCCCTGGCGTCAAAAAGGTACTGGCCGAGCGCGTGCTGGTACCATCCGCAGCCCGATTTGGCGCGGTGGCGGTGTGAGCTTCGCGGCAAAGCCGCAGGATCATAGCCAAAAAGTTAACCGCAAGATGTATCGCGCGGCACTGCGTTCGATTCTATCTGAGTTGGCTCGTCAAGAGCGCTTGGTGGTTGTTGAAGAGCTGGTTCTCGAAGCGCCGAAAACCAAGTTGTTGGTGAAGTCGCTGGGTGATCTTGGCCTGAAGGGTGCGTTGATCGTAACTGAAGAAGTTACTGGTAATTTGTACCTGGCTGCTCGCAACTTGCACGACGTTGATGTGCGCGATGTTAGTGGTATAGACCCCGTCAGTCTGATTGGTTACGACAAGGTCGTAGTTACTGTCGCTGCGCTGAAAAAATTTGAGGAGTTGTTGGGATGAATCAGGAGCGCATCTACAAAGTATTGCTCGGTCCTCACGTCTCTGAAAAAAGTGCAATGAGCGCCGAAGCGGGTAACCAGGTTGTACTCCGTGTACTGCCGTCGGCTACCAAGCTGGAAATCAAAAACGCTGTCGAAAAGCTGTTCAAAGTTGATGTCCTGGACGTTAGAACTGTGAACATGAAGGGCAAGGTTAAGCGCAACCGTTTCGGCTTGAGTAAGAAGCCGAGCTGGAAGAAGGCTTATGTAAGCCTGGTGCAGGGTCAAGACATCGACTTTGCGGTCGCTGAATAAGTCTGGAGCTGAGTCAAATGGCAATTGTAAAAAGTAAACCGACCTCTCCCGGGCGCCGTCATGTCGTTCGAGTGGTTAATGTCGAGCTGCACAAAGGCGCTCCGCATAAGGCCTTGCTTGAGAGTCAGTCGCGTAACGGTGGTCGCAACAACAACGGTCGTATCACGACTCGTCACGTTGGTGGTGGTCATAAGCAGCATTACCGGATTATTGATTTCAAACGCAATAAGGACGGTATTCCTGCCGTCGTTGAGCGCCTGGAATACGATCCAAATCGCACCGCGTTTATTGCGTTGTTGAAGTACGCCGATGGTGAGCGTCGCTATATCATAGCTCCCAAGGGTGTATCTGCCGGGGATCAGCTGATCTCTGGTGAGGCGTCGCCGATCAAGCCGGGCAACACCTTGCCTATGCGCAATATTCCGGTGGGTAGCACTATTCACTGCATCGAAATGAAGCCAGGTAAGGGCGCGCAAATTGCCCGCAGCGCTGGTGCTTCGGTTCAGCTGGTGGCGCGAGAAGGCCAATATGCCACTGTGCGTTTGCGCAGCGGTGAAATGCGCAAGATTTTGGCGGAGTGTCGCGCCACGTTGGGCGAAGTGTCCAATAGCGAGCACAGCCTGCGCAAATTGGGTAAAGCTGGTGCGGCGCGTTGGCGTGGCGTTCGTCCTACCGTTCGCGGTGTGGCTATGAACCCCGTTGATCACCCACACGGTGGTGGTGAAGGTCGTACTTCTGGTGGTCGTCATCCTGTTACTCCATGGGGTGTTCCGACCAAAGGGTATAAGACCCGTAAAAATAAGCGTACAGATAAGCTGATTGTGCGTGATCGCAGAAAATAAGCGCAGTCAGAGTAAAGAGGATTAGCTTGTGCCACGTTCATTGAAGAAAGGACCGTTTATCGATCTTCATCTTTTGAAGAAGGTAGAGACAGCGGTTGAGAAAAACGATCGTCGTCCGATCAAAACCTGGTCGCGTCGTTCCATGATTCTCCCCGAGATGGTCGGTTTGACTATCGCGGTACACAACGGTCGTCAGCATGTTCCGGTGATGGTTTCCGAGGACATGGTTGGGCACAAATTGGGTGAATTCGCCGCAACTCGCACCTATAAGGGGCATGCGGCTGATAAAAAGGCCAAGCGTTAAGCTTGGGCTGGGAGAGGCATAGACGATGGAAGTAGCGGCACGTTTAAAAGGCGCACGTATCTCCGCCCAGAAGGCCCGTTTGGTTGCTGACCAAATTCGCGGCAAGGGTGTTGAAGAAGCGCTGGATTTGTTGACGTTCAGCTCCAAGAAGGCAGCCGGCATTATCAAAAAAGTGCTGAACTCTGCAATCGCCAACGCCGAGCACAACGACGGCGCTGATGTTGATGAGCTGCGAGTGTCGACAATTTTTGTCGACGAGGGCATGACCATGAAGCGTCTTCGTCCCCGTGCAAAAGGCCGGGCCGATCGTATTTTGAAGCGGTCTTGTCATATCACGATCAAAGTAGCCGACGGCGAAGGTTAGTAGGAGAGACCAAATGGGTCAGAAAGTACACCCGACCGGCATCCGGCTCGGAATTGTAAAAGATCACAACTCTGTCTGGTACGCCGGCAGCAAGCAGTACGCAACTCAGCTGGTCACTGACCTGCAGGTTCGCGAATATTTGCAGGAAAAGCTGGATCACGCTTCTGTGAGCCGCATTGTGATCGAGCGTCCGGCGCAAACCGCACGTATTACTATTCACACCGCACGCCCGGGTATTGTGATTGGCAAGAAGGGCGAAGACGTTGAGAAGCTGCGTAAAGAGCTGAGTTCTCGCATGTCTGTGCCTGTGCATATCAACATTGAAGAAGTTCGCAAGCCGGACCTCGATGCAAAGTTGGTTGCCATGAATATTGCTCAGCAGCTGGAGCGCCGCGTAATGTTCCGCCGCGCGATGAAGCGAGTAGTGCAGAACGCTATGCGCCAGGGCGCTGAAGGCATCAAGGTGCAGGTTAGCGGTCGTGTTGGCGGTGCTGAAATTGCACGTACAGAGTGGTATCGCGAAGGCCGAGTGCCTCTGCACACACTGCGCGCCGATATTGATTACGCCACACACGAGGCAGCGACTACCTACGGCATCATTGGTGTCAAGGTCTGGATCTTCAAGGGTGAAATCCTGGGGAACAGAAACGAAGCAGTCGAAGCCAAGGCTAAGAAAGGTTCAGAGTAAGGGTTACGCAAATGTTACAGCCGAAGCGCACAAAGTTTCGCAAGGTACAAAAAGGCCGCAATCGCGGTCTGGCAGAACGCGGCAGCCGGGTCAGCTTTGGTGATTTCGGCCTGAAAGCAGTCGGACGCGGCCGTATCACCGCGCGCCAGATCGAAGCAGCACGTCGTGCTATGACTCGTCATATCAAGCGTGGCGGCAAAATCTGGATCCGCGTGTTCCCAGACAAGCCAATTACCGAGAAGCCTCTCGAGGTTCGTCAAGGTAAAGGTAAGGGTAACGTTGAGTACTGGGTTGCTCAAATTCAGCCCGGCAAGGTGCTGTATGAAGTGGAAGGCGTGCCCGAAGAGCTGGCGCGTGAGGCCTTTGCCCTGGCGGCGGCCAAGATTCCAGTAGCAACCCAATTTGTTAAGCGGGTGGTGATGTAATGAACGCTATTGAATTACGCGAAAAGTCAGTAGACGAGCTCAATGCGCAGCTGCTTAAGTTGCTCGAAGAGCAGTTCAAGCTGCGCATGCAGAAAAGTACCGGCCAGTTGGCGCAGACGCATCTGTTAAAGCAGACCCGTCAAGAGATTGCGCGCATTAAGACTGTGCTCCAGGAAAAGGCAGGTAATTAAAATGTCAGAAGCAGCAAAGAGCGCTCGTACCGCCACCGGTAAGGTAGTTAGCGACAAGATGGATAAAACCATCACTGTACTGGTAGAGCGCCGTGTGAAACACCCAATCTACGGTAAGTACTTGACCCGTTCTTCTAAGGTCCACGCTCATGATGAAAATAATGAGTGCAAGACTGGAGATGTGGTAACAGTTTGTGAGACGCGTCCGCTGTCTAAGAGTAAGTCATGGACTTTGCTGCGCGTTGAAGAGACGGCTAAGCAGATTTAATTTGGCCGGCGGCCTGTGTTCAATGGCTTGATGCACAGTTGACTGCTTTGGAGTAAGAAATGATTCAAACAGAAAGCTATTTGGAAGTTGCAGATAACAGTGGCGCGCGTCGCGTTATGTGCATCAAGGTGCTTGGCGGCTCGCACCGTCGCTATGCGCGTGTCGGCGATCTGATCAAAGTCACTGTCAAAGAGGCGATTCCTCGTGGCAAAGTGAAAAAAGGTCAGGTAATGACTGCGGTAGTAGTTCGCACCAAGAAAGGCGTTCGTCGCGGCGATGGCTCGCTGATTAAGTTCGACGACAACGCGGCAGTACTGCTGAACAACAATTTGGCTCCTATCGGCACCCGTATTTTTGGACCGGTAACTCGTGAGCTGCGCGGTGAGAAGTTCATGAAGATTATCTCTCTGGCACCCGAAGTACTGTAATTGGTTAGCTGAGAGAAGACTGAGGTCAGCATAATGCGCAAGATTAAACGTGAAGACGAAGTTATCGTCTTAACCGGTAAAGACAAAGGCAAACGCGGCAAGGTACAAAAAGTACTGGACGATAATCGCGTGCTGGTCTCCGGCATCAATATGATCAAGAAGCACCAGCGCCCCAACCCGCAATTGGGTGTGGCCGGCGGTATCGTTGAGAAAGAAGCGCCCATTCAGGTGTCAAATCTGGCGATTTACAATCCGTCTACTAGCAAGGCGGATCGGGTGGGCTTCAAGGTCGCCGAGGACGGCAGCAAGACCCGCGTATTTAAATCCAGCGGCGAAGCGATCGACGCGTAGGGGTTATTAGAAAATGGCACGATTAAGCGAACTGTACAACAACGAGTTGCGCGCCAAGCTCATCGAAGAGCTCGGTCTGGCAAACCCGATGGAAGTGCCCCGCATTACCAAGATCACCTTGAACATGGGTGTTGGTGAAGCGGCTGGCGATAAAAAAGTCCTGGAAGCCGCGCTGGCTGACCTTGAGAAGATCAGTGGTCAAAAGCCGGTGGTGACCAAGGCGCGTAAATCCATTGCGGGCTTTAAAATTCGTGACGGCTGGCCAATTGGCTGTAAAGTCACCCTGCGCCGCGAGCGCATGTACGAATTTCTGGATCGCCTGATCAGTGTTGCTATCCCCCGAGTGCGCGACTTCCGTGGCATTAGCCCCAAGTCGTTCGACGGACGCGGTAACTTCGCCATGGGTGTGACTGAGCAGATCATTTTCCCGGAAATTGATTACGATAAAGTCGATACGCTGCGCGGTCTGGATATCACTATCACTACCTCCGCACGCAATGATGACGAAGGTCGGGCCCTGTTGAAGGCCTTTAACTTCCCGTTTAAAGCTTAAGGGGTTTACGGATATGGCTAAGCAGTCAATGAAAGCGCGCGAAGTTAAACGTACTCGCGCAGTCGCCAAATACGCCGCTAAGCGTGCTGAGCTTAAAGCGATTATTAACGGTGTTAGCGCTAGCGACGAAGAGAAATGGGATGCTCAGGTTAAGCTGCAAAAGCTTCCGCGTGATGCGAGCCCAGTTCGTCAGCGTCGCCGCTGCCAGATCACTGGTCGCCCACACGGCGTGTACCGCAAGTTCGGCCTGTGCCGTAACCAACTGCGCCAAGCTGCGATGCGTGGTGATGTGCCTGGTCTGGTTAAGGCCAGCTGGTAAGATTGAGAATTTTGCTGTCGCGCGATAACGCGGCGATAAATGGGAGCAAAACATGAGCATGCAAGATCCTTTAGCGGATATGCTGACACGCATCCGCAACGCTCAGATGGCTGGGAAGACGGAGGTACAAATGCCTTCTTCTAAGCTAAAAAAAGCGGTTGCTAACGTACTCGAAGAAGAAGGTTATATCGCCGGTTCTCGCGTAGATGAGAATGGTGGTAAAGCGCTTCTGAATATCGAGCTGAAGTATTTCCAAGGTAAACCGGTCATCGCTGAAATTCAGCGGGTAAGCCGCCCAGGTCTGCGAGCTTATGCTGGCAAGGGTGAGTTGCCTGAAGTGCGTGCTGGCCTTGGTATTGCCATCGTCTCCACCAGCCGTGGTGTGATGACAGATCGCGCTGCTCGTGCAGCAGGTGTTGGCGGCGAAGTGCTCTGCACTGTTTTCTAAATCGACGGTTAGAAGAGTTTTCTAAAATGTCCAGAGTAGCGAAAAGTCCAGTGACTATCCCCAGTGGGGTTGAAGTCAAACTCGGCGCCGACAGCATTGCGGTAAAAGGCAAGAATGGCAACATGTCCATGCCGCTGCACGAGTCCGTCGATGTTAAACAAGAAGACGGTCAGCTGATCTTTGCTGGCCGCGAAGGCGCCAAAAATGGTTGGGCGATGGCGGGTACTACTCGTGCATTGGCTAACAATATGGTGATTGGTGTTACCGAAGGGTTTAAGCGCAAGCTGATCCTTAATGGTGTTGGTTACCGTGCCAAGGCAAGCGGCAAGTCTTTGAACTTGGTGCTGGGTTTCTCTCATCCGATCGACTACGATCTGCCGGAAGGCGTGAGCGTAGAAACACCGACTCAGACGGAAATCGTGCTGAGCGGTAGCGACAAGCAGGTTCTCGGCAAGGTTGCCGCGGAAATCCGCGCCTTCCGTCCGCCGGAGCCCTACAAAGGCAAAGGTGTTCGCTACGATGACGAAGTTGTTCGTCGTAAAGAAGCGAAGAAAAAGTAAAGGCTAGCATATGAGCGATAAGAAAGTTTCAAGATTACGTCGTGCCCGCCGCGCTCGCAGCAAGATTCGTGAATTGCGTGCGGTTCGTCTGTGCATTCATCGCACACCGCGCCATATGTATGCGCAGTTGATTGCGGCTGAAGGCGATCGCGTTCTGGCCAGTGCATCTACACTGGACAAAGAACTGCGTAGCGCAGCGAGTGGCAACATCGACGCCGCAGTCAGCGTAGGCAAGTTAATTGCCGATCGCGCAAAGGCCGCAGGTGTAACAAAGGTCGCTTTTGATCGCAGTGGATTCCGTTTCCACGGCCGAGTCAAAGCGCTGGCAGATGCTGCCCGTGAAGGTGGTTTGGAATTCTAAGGTTTAGGCGATGGCGTATAACGAGCAGAAAGACAAAGCAAACACAGAAGGCCTCCAGGAAAAACTGGTTCAGGTTAACCGTGTTGCCAAGGTAGTCAAGGGCGGTCGGATCTTCAGCTTTACCGCGCTGACGGTAGTTGGCGACGGCAATGGCAAAGTCGGCTTCGGTCGCGGCAAGGCTCGTGAAGTGCCTGTCGCCATCCAGAAAGCGATGGAAGCAGCCCGCCGCAACATGGTCCAGGTAGACATCAAGGGCGACACGCTGCAATACGCAGTGAAAGGCGCGCACGGTGCTTCCAAGGTATACATGCAGCCAGCCTCTGAAGGTACGGGTGTAATCGCCGGTGGTGCGATGCGTTCGGTGCTGGAAATTGCCGGTGTGCACAACGTACTGGCCAAGTGCTATGGGTCTACCAACCCGGTAAACGTGGTGCGTGCAACGATCAAGGCACTGCAGAGCATTTCTTCGCCTGACGAAGTCGCGGCTAAGCGTGGCAAATCGGTAGAAGAGATCCTGGGCTAAACAAGGGGCAGGATTCGTTATGAGCAAGATTAAAGTTACACAGGTTCGCTCTGTAGCGGGCCGTCTTAAAGCGCACAAGGCCTGCGTTGCCGGTCTGGGTTTGCGTCGTATCGGTCACACTGTCGAGGTGGAAGACACTCCGTCGGTGCGTGGCATGATCAACAAAGTTAACTATCTGGTACGTGTTGAGGGTTAAGTGATGAGCGAGTTGCGTTTAAACACGCTGAGTCCCGCACCCGGTCGTGTAAAAGACGGCAAGCGGGTAGGACGCGGTATCGGTAGTGGCCTGGGTAAAACCGCCGGTCGTGGCCATAAAGGTCTGAAATCTCGGTCAGGCGGCAGTGTTCGTCCGGGTTTTGAAGGCGGTCAAATGCCTTTGCAAAAGCGTTTGCCCAAGTACGGTTTCACTTCGCGTCTCGCGGCGGTAACCGCACAGATTCGCACATCTGAGCTGGCTGCAGTGGCTGATGATGTGGTCGATCTGGATGCGCTTAAGCGCGCAGACTTGGTTAGTAATAACATCGAGAGAGCAAAAATTTTCCTCTCTGGTGATGTTACAAAAGCGGTTACAGTTAAAGGTTTGGCTGTGACTAAAGGCGCCCGCGAAGCAATCGAAAAAGCCGGCGGCAAAGTCGAGGAATAGGGAAACCCCCATGGCGAAATCCAGTCCCCTGACAACTGGAAAGCAGTCCGGACTAGGCGAGCTTATGGCTCGCCTTCGTTTTCTGTTACTGGCGATAATTGTCTATCGCATCGGTACCCATATCCCGGTGCCTGGCATTAACCCGGATCAACTCGCCGCCCTGTTTAATCAAAATCAGGGTACCGTTCTCGGCCTGTTTAATATGTTCTCTGGTGGTGCACTAGAGCGCATGAGTATTCTGGCTTTGGGTATCATGCCTTACATCTCTGCATCCATTATTATGCAGCTGATGTCCGCCGTGAGCCCTCAGCTGGAAGCCCTTAAGAAAGAGGGTGAGGCTGGTCGCCGGCAAATCAGTCAATATACGCGCTACCTGACGGTGCTGCTGGCCCTACTTCAGGCGACGGGCATGACAGTCGGTCTGGCCAACCAAGGTTTGGCATTTAGTGCCGACCTTAGCTTCTATTTTACCGCGGTGGTGTCTTTGGTTACCGGTGCGGTGTTTATGATGTGGTTGGGCGAGCAGGTTACTGAGCGCGGTATTGGCAACGGCATTTCGATGTTGATTTTTGCCGGTATCGTCGCCGGTCTGCCGTCAGCGGTTGGCCAATCGCTGGAGCAGGCACGTCAAGGTGAGCTTAATGCACTGGTGTTGCTGGCAATATTGGTGCTGGCGGTTGCGGTGGTTTATCTGGTGGTATTTATTGAACGCGGCCAGCGTCGGATTACCGTCAACTATGCCAAGCAGCAGCGCGGTAATCGGATGTACCAGGCGCAGTCGAGTCACCTGCCGCTGAAGGTCAATATGGCGGGGGTTATTCCGGCGATTTTTGCCTCGTCAATTTTGCTGTTCCCGGCATCGATCGCGCAGTGGGTCAGTCAGAGCGGCGAAGGTATGGAGTGGTTGCAGGAGTTGGCACTGGCCATTGGCCCGGGTCAGCCGCTGAATATCATCCTGTTTACTGCGCTGATTGTGTTCTTTTGCTTCTTCTATACGGCGTTGATGTTTAACCCAGACGAAGTCGCAGATAATTTAAAACGTTCAGGTGCATTTTTGCCAGGCATCCGTCCCGGCAAGCAAACGGCAAGCTACATCGATGATGTGCTTACTCGCCTGACGATGTTTGGTTCGCTGTATATAGCTGGCGTATGTCTGCTGCCACAGTTTCTTGTTGTGATGTGGAATGTGCCCTTTTATTTGGGCGGCACCTCACTGCTGATTGTTGTGGTCGTGGTTATGGATTTCATGGCTCAGGTGCAGTCGCACATGATGTCTCACCAGTACGATTCGGTGATGAAAAAAGCAAACCTTAAAAATTACGGTAGCGGCGCCCGTTAAGCGGCGCAGCAATTTGTTTGGAGTGTCGTCATGAAAGTTCGGGCATCGGTAAAGAAAATTTGCCGCAATTGCAAAATCGTTCGTCGCAAAGGTGTCGTTCGCGTGATCTGTAGCGCAGAGCCCCGCCATAAGCAGCGGCAGGGCTGATTAAAATTTGGTCGCTGGGCTTGAAACCCGGCCCGGTAGCGGATAGACTACGGCGCCTTTCGCGCAGTGGTCTGTTCATCCGGCCAGATTTTGTCAAGCGTTAAAAGTTAAAGCTTTAATTGGAGTAATCTGAATGGCTCGTATTGCGGGTGTTAACATACCAGATAACAAGCACGCGGTTATTTCGTTGACCTATATCTACGGAATTGGTCGCACGACTGCTAAAAAACTGTGTGCAGGCAGCAACATTGCTGAAGATGTGAAAATTGCTGAGCTTAATGAAGAGCAGCTGGATTCACTTCGTAATGCCATTGCCAAAATGACGGTTGAAGGCGATCTGCGCCGCGAAGTATCTATGAACATCAAGCGTCTGCTGGACCTTGGCTGTTTCCGTGGTCTGCGTCACCGCAAGGGCTTGCCCCTGCGTGGTCAGCGCACGAAAACAAATGCGCGTACCCGTAAAGGTCCTCGCAAGCCGATTCGCAAGTAATTGCGAGGCAGCATAGCGCCTTTAGTGTAGCTACACCGCTAGTGTAGTGTTGATATTAGAAGCAGGAAAACAACATGGCTAAACCAGGCAAGCAAGCGCCTCGCAAGAAGGTCAAAAAGACCGTTGTCGATGGCGTGGCGCATATCCATGCGTCGTTTAACAATACGATCATTACCATCACTGATCGTCAGGGTAATACTCTTAGCTGGGCAACAGCAGGTGGTAGCGGTTTCCGCGGCTCTCGTAAGAGCACTCCATTCGCTGCACAGGTTGCTGCTGAGCGTGCCGGTAATGCGGCAAAAGACTACGGTCTGAAAAATCTGGACGTAGAAGTGAAGGGTCCAGGACCTGGTCGTGAATCAGCTGTTCGTGCGCTGAATAACTGCGGCTACAAGATCACCAACATCACAGACGTGACGCCCATTCCCCACAATGGTTGCCGTCCTCCCAAGAAACGTCGCGTGTAATTAACAGTTGAGGAATACGAAGCATGGCTAGATATTTAGGCCCAAGCTGTAAATTAGCAAGACGGGAAGGCACCGACCTGTTCCTGAAGAGTGGCGTCCGCCCGCTGGATTCAAAATGTAAAGCTGAAAATGTGCCCGGTATGCACGGTGCGCGTCGCGGCCGTTTGTCAGACTACGGCGTTCAGCTTCGCGAGAAGCAGAAAGTTCGCCGTATGTACGGTGTTCTGGAAAAGCAATTCCGCAGCTACTACAAGAAAGCGGCTAGCAAGAAGGGCGCAACCGGTGAGAACCTGCTGCAATACCTGGAAGGCCGTTTAGATAACGTGGTTTACCGCATTGGTTTCGGTTCTACTCGTGCCGAATCGCGCCAGCTGGTATCGCACAAGGGCATTTTGGTTAACGGCAAGACCGTTAACGTTCCGTCTTACCAGGTTCAGCCCGGCGACGTGATCAGCCTGCGCGAGAAAGCTAAGAAGCAGCTTCGCGTTCAATCTGCACTGGCCCTGGCGGCTCAGCGTGGTGATGTGGCTTGGATTGATGTAAACAGCGACAAGATGGAAGCTGTCTACAAAAACGCGCCAGACCGTAGCGACTTGTCTTCGGAAATCAACGAACAGTTGATCGTTGAGCTTTACTCGAAGTAAGTTTTCTCAGGACATTCTCACTACAGGTGACCTAATGCAAAGTGCAGTGAATGAATTTTTAACACCGCGAGTGATTCAGGTTGAAGAGCTGGGTCAAACGCGCGCGAAAGTCACCCTGGAGCCGCTTGAGCGTGGCTTTGGGCATACTCTGGGTAACGCCCTGCGCCGTATTTTGCTGTCTTCAATGCCTGGTTGTGCGGTAACTGAAGTGGAAATCGACGGTGTGTTGCACGAATACAGTGCAATGGAAGGTGTGCAGGAAGACGTTATTGAAATCCTGCTGAACCTGAAAGAAGTCGCGGTTATTCTGCACGGTAAAGATCAAGCGGTACTGACCTTGAACAAGAAGGGTGAGGGTCCGGTGACTGCTGGCGACATCCAGACAGACCACGAAGTTGAAATCGTTAATCAAGATCATGTTATTGCTCACCTGAATTCTGGCGGTGAGCTGAATATGCGTCTGACTATCGCGCGCGGTCGCGGCTATGTGCCGGCTGACGTTCGCAATGGTGGTGACGAGGAGACGCGCTCAATCGGTCGTTTGCAATTGGATGCGAGTTACAGCCCGATCAGTCGCGTCAGTTATGTGGTTGAGAGTGCGCGTGTAGAGCAGCGTACTGACTTGGATAAGCTGGTGCTTGATCTCGAGACCAACGGCACAATCGATCCGGAAGAAGCGATTCGTCGAGCGGCAACTATTCTGCAGCAGCAGCTCGCAGTGTTTGTCGACTTGGAGAGCGAGGGCGAGAAAGAGCCGTCGCGCGAAGAGAACGAAGTCGATCCGATTCTGTTGCGCCCGGTAGATGATTTGGAGCTGACTGTACGTAGCGCCAATTGTCTCAAGGCAGAAAATATTTACTACATTGGCGATTTGGTGCAGCGCACTGAAGTTGAGCTACTGAAAACGCCGAACCTCGGCAAGAAGTCGCTCACTGAAATCAAAGATGTATTGGCTTCCCGTGGACTGTCTCTGGGCTTGCGCCTGGATAACTGGCCGCCGGCGAGCCTGAGAAACGACGACCGGGTTCTGGCATAAGCCGCAGCCCTAGATTATTTTGCTGAGATAGCAACGTTTATTAAAGGAAAAAGCCATGCGTCATCGTCATAGCGGCCGTCAATTGAACCGCAATAGCTCGCATCGCAAAGCGATGTTCCGCAACATGACGGCTTCATTGGTGGAGCACGAACTGATTAAGACGACTCTGCCCAAAGCCAAAGAGCTGCGCCGCCACGCGGAGCCGCTTATCACCCTGGCGAAAACTGATAGCGTCGCCAACCGCCGTCTGGCATTTGCCCGTCTGCGTAGCGACCAAGCAGTAGGTAAGCTGTTTAATGAACTGGGTCCACGTTATTCGGCCCGTCCCG
The DNA here is from genome assembly GCF_041602295.1 of Spongiibacter sp. GTDB lineage: Bacteria > Pseudomonadota > Gammaproteobacteria > Pseudomonadales > Spongiibacteraceae > Spongiibacter. Next base: position 14,653 of record NZ_JBFIGO010000041.1, read on the forward strand.
GTGGTTACATTCGCATTATGAAATGTGGCCTGCGTACCGGCGACAAAGCGCCGATGGCCTATGTTGAGTTGGTAGACCGCCCGGTTGCCGACGAAGTGGACGGCGACGAAGATTAAGTCTTTGTAAGCAGTATAAAAAAAGCCGGCATTGCCGGCTTTTTTTTGTCTCGATATTGGTGGGACGCGTTCAGGCGCTTTTAATCACCTGAGCCTCGGCGTTTAGCAATGGCGCGAGGAAGCGGCCGGTGTGCGATTCTTTGACCTCAGCAATGGCTTCTGGGCTGCCTTCGGCGAGGATTTGGCCGCCACCGCTGCCGCCTTCCGGCCCCAGGTCGATCAGCCAGTCTGCGGTTTTTATTACGTCTAGGTTGTGCTCGATCACCACCACGGTATTGCCGTGGTCGCGCAGACGGTGGAGAACGCTGAGTAGTAATTGAATATCTTCAAAGTGGAGGCCGGTGGTCGGTTCGTCGAGGATGTAGAGGGTTTTTCCGGTGTCGCGTTTAGACAGCTCTCGGGCCAGCTTCACGCGTTGGGCTTCGCCACCGGACAGGGTCGTCGCAGCTTGGCCCAGGCGAACGTAGCTTAGACCGACGTCCATCAGTGTCTGCAGTTTCTTGGCGATGGCGGGGACGTTTTCAAAGAAGCTGTTGGCGTCTTCCACGGTCATTTCCAATACTTCGTGGATATTCTTGCCCTTGTAGAGGATATCCAAGGTTTCGCGATTATAGCGTTTGCTTTGGCAGACTTCGCAGGCGACGTAGATATCCGGCAGGAAATGCATTTCGACCTTGGTGACACCATCGCCCTGACAGGCCTCACAGCGGCCGCCTTTGACGTTGAAGCTAAAGCGGCCGACTTTGTAGCCGCGCGATCGCGCTTCCTGGGTGCCGGCGAATAACTCGCGAATGGGCGTGAAAATGCCAGTGTAGGTCGCGGGATTTGAGCGCGGCGTCCGGCCGATGGGGCTTTGGTCGATATCGATGCATTTGTCGACCAGCTCCAGGCCGCGGATCTCCCGGTAGGGGGCGGGTGTAAGTGTGGTCGCGCCATTGAGTTGGGTTGCGGCGATCGGGTAGAGGGTATGGTTGATCAGGGTGGACTTGCCTGACCCTGAAACGCCAGTGACGCAGGTCATCAGCCCCAGTGGAATACTGAGGTCGACGTCTCTAAGGTTGTTGCCGGTGGCGCCGTTGAGGTGGATGTAGTGCTCGGGGTTGGGTTGGTGGCGCTGCTCGGGGATGGCGATGGCGCGCTTACCGGAAAGGTAGTCGCCGGTCAGGGAGTGCTCGCTGGATAGAATGTCGTCGATTGTTCCTTGCGCAACGACTTCGCCGCCGTGTACGCCGGCGCCTGGCCCGATGTCGATGATGTGGTCGGCGGTACGGATAGCGTCCTCGTCGTGTTCGACCACGATAACGGTGTTACCGATGTCGCGTAGATGACGCAGGGTATTGAGTAGTCGTTCGTTATCGCGTTGATGAAGGCCGATAGACGGTTCGTCAAGGATGTACATAACGCCAACCAGGCCTGCCCCGATCTGGCTGGCAAGGCGGATGCGTTGGGCTTCCCCCCCTGACAGGGTGTCCGCGCTGCGGTCTAGGCTTAAATAGTTGAGGCCGACGTCTACCAGAAAGCGCAGCCGGTCATTGATCTCTTTAAGAATCTTCTCTGCAATCTGTGCCTGGCGACCGCTAAGCGCTAGGTTGGTGAAGTATTGCTGTGCGACACCCACCGGCATGGCGGCGATGTCGGGCAGGGTGTGTTGCTGGATGTAGACATGGCGCGCCTCGCGGCGCAGGCGGCTGCCAGAGCAGTCTGGGCAGGCGTGGGTGCTGAGAAACTTGGCGAGTTCTTCGCGAACAGTTTGTGATTCGGTATCGCGGTAGCGGCGCTCCATATTGGGCACAATGCCTTCAAAGGCGTGCTTCCTTTGGAAGCTGTCGCCGCGGTCGTTAATGTAGGTAAAGCTGATTTCTTCTTCGCCGCTGCCGTGCAAAATGCGCTGCTGGTGCTCTTCGGCTAGGGACTCAAACGGTGCGTCGATATCAAAGCCATAGTGTTCCGCAAGGGACTTCAGCATATGAAAGTAGTATACATTGCGGCGATCCCAGCCGCGTATCGCTCCGGTAGACAGGCTTGCCTCGGGGTGTTGCACCAATCGGGATTCGTCGAAGTATTGGCGCATGCCAAGGCCGTCGCAGCTGCCGCAGGCGCCCAGCGGGCTGTTAAAGGAAAACAGCCGGGGCTCTAGCTCGCTGAGACTGTAACCGCAGTGAGGGCAGGCGAATTTTGCCGAAAAACTGATCTCGGCCTTGTCGCTGTCGTCCATGTCGGCGACGCTGGCGATACCGTCGGTGAGTTCGAGTGCTGTCTCAAAGGATTCTGCAAGCCGCTGGGCGAGGTCGCTGCGCACTTTGAAGCGATCGACGACGACATCGATAGAGTGTTTCTTTTTTTTGTCGAGCTCGGGGGCGTCGTCGAGGTCGACGACAATGCCGTCGATGCGGGCTCTGACAAAACCCTGGCTGCGGAGCTTGTCCAGCACATGCAGGTGCTCCCCTTTGCGATTTTTGACCACCGGCGCCAGCATCATCATTTTGCTGCCCTCGGGCAGCGCCAGTACAGTGTCGACCATCTGGCTGATTGTCTGGGCCGATAATGCTGCGTCGTGGTCAGGGCAGCGGGGCTCTCCGGCACGGGCAAACAACAGCCGTAGGTAATCGTATATTTCGGTGATGGTGCCAACGGTAGAGCGAGGGTTGTGGGACGTCGACTTTTGCTCAATAGAAATGGCGGGGGACAAGCCGTCAATATGGTCTACGTCCGGTTTCTCCATCATCGATAAAAACTGGCGTGCGTAGGTCGACAGCGATTCGACATAGCGGCGTTGGCCTTCGGCATAGAGCGTGTCAAAGGCCAGTGAGGACTTCCCTGAGCCCGATAGGCCGGTGATGACAACCAGCTTGTCGCGGGGAATCTCCAGGTCGATGTTTTTCAGATTGTGGGTGCGCGCACCGCGTACGATAATCCGATCCATTGAGAGCCCCAGTTGGATAAACCGACCATTATACGGCCCCGAGTTGGCTTGGCGCAAAGTTGGCGTGTCGGTTTTTAAGGGCCGATCAAGCTGCTAAACTACGGCGCTTCTTATATTGATCGCTGTGCCAGGAACTTCCCCCGTTGAATGCCTCTTCCATGTCTGCGTTGGAGCGTCGCGCTGTCGCCGCGCTGGCCTGTCTTTATGTGTTTCGTATGCTCGGCTTATTTATGTTGCTGCCAGTGTTGCCGCTCTATGCGGCCGAGTATGCGTATAGCACCCCGCTGCTGGTGGGGCTGGCATTGGGTATCTACGGTCTCGGGCAGGCGGTGTTGCAAATTCCGCTGGGCATGTTGTCTGATCGCATTGGTCGCAAATCGGTAATTGTTGCCGGGCTGCTGCTGTTCGCGGCGGGCGGGGTGTTGGCCGCATCGGCGTCATCCATATATACCGTTATCTTGGGGCGCTTGTTGCAGGGGACAGGAGCGATTGCCAGTACGCTGACCGCGGCTGTCGCTGACCTCACCCGAGAGCAGCACCGCAGTAAAGCGATGGCCGCGATTGGTGTCAGTATTGGCTTATCTTTCGCTGTTGCGATGGTAGTTGGTCCGGCTTTCACGTCAGCCTATGGTATTTCCGCCTTGTTTTTACTCACCGCTGCGCTTGCGTTGATCGGCGTTGGGGTGGCGGTGTTTATAGTGCCGTCACCGCGGATCCAGTCGCGGGCGCCGGGCGAGCGTCCGCTCGCGGGGTTGTTGCGACGCTGTTTGACGAGCGGGTCGTTAATGCGGCTGAACATCGGTGTATTTGTTTTGCATGCGGTGATGATGGCCTTGTTTCTCGTGCTGCCCTCGCGTTTAACTGAATTGGGTTTGCTGGTTGAGCGGCACTGGCAGGTATACCTGCCAGTGGTGATCGTGGCTTTTTTGCTGATGATTCCTGCTTTGGTGGTGGCGGAGAAGCGGGATTGGCAAGAGCAGCTGCTGCGCGCTGCCATTGTGTTGCTGGCCTCGGCCTTGCTGGGAGCAGCCTTGGCCCCCAGCGCTTTGTGGATAGCCGTGGCTGTGCTGCTACTGTTTTTTACCAGCTTTAATTATCTAGAGGCGGCCTTGCCGGCCTTGCTCAGTCGCAGTGTATACGCTGGCGGCAAGGGTACGGCGATGGGCGTATTTGCGAGCTGTCAATTCATGGGGGCCTTTTGCGGTGGGGCTCTCGGCGGTTGGCTGCTTGAGTACGGGGGTGAGGTGGCCATGTTTGCCGTAGCGGCAGGGGCGGTGTTGCTGTGGTTGCTGTCTACGCGGGGGATGACGTTGCCGGCGCCCAGTCTGAGCCTGACCTTGTCCTGGCGTGACAGCGAATGGAATTATGAGCGTTTGCAGCGCGAGTTGCTGTGCCTGCCTGGCGCCCTAGATATGACCGTGTTTGAGGCCGATCGGCAGGTGTATTTGCGTGCTGAGAGGGGCTTTGATATTGCACGCCTTCCCCCGGGACTCAGCCTCAGAGACTAATGACGGTTTCCGCTGGAATCCGGTATAGTGACTGCTTGTAAATTGGCATGTAGCAGATAGACATTACAGGAGAGAGCGCATGGCGCGAGGTGTAAATAAAGTCATACTGGTTGGAAATCTCGGCCAGGACCCCGAAACTCGATACATGCCCTCTGGGGGAGCGGTCACCAATGTCACGTTGGCGACCAGTGAAACTTGGAAAGATAAGCAAAGCGGTCAGCCTCAAGAGCGCACCGAGTGGCATCGCGTGGTGTTTTTTAACCGTTTGGCAGAGATCGCCGGGGAGTATCTGAAAAAGGGTTCGAAAGTGTATGTTGAGGGCTCTCTGCGCACTCGCAAGTGGCAGGACCAGAGTGGTCAGGATCGCTACACGACGGAGATCGTTGCGGCTGAAATGCAGATGCTGGACAGCCGTGGTGGCAGCGGTGGCGGTATGGCGGGCTATGGTGATGATAATTACTCTCAGGCTCCCGCTCCCCAGCAGCCGCGTCGCCAGTCAGCCCCTGCTGCACCTCAGCAGCGCCCGGCCCCCGCTGCGCCACAGCAGGCCCCGGCTTCGAGTGCCCCGGCACCGGGCTTTGACGACTTTGATGACGATATCCCATTCTAAGGTTGCGAGCGCTGTGGCCCTCTCGTGAGGGCCGCTGTCATTGTCGGTCCGTCTCGCATTCCCATTTTGCCACCGTTGGAATGCCTTCGCGTAACTGGTGGCCATCTTTTCATCTGTTGCGGCAGTGAGTGAAGCTGTGAGCGTTTTGTTACTTTGTGAAGATACTGCGCTTAGCCAGGCGCTGAATGCGCAGCTGGCGTCTCGCGGCCGGCAATTGACGCACTGCACGCCAGCAGAGCTGTTGGCGGATGTGGGGCTTGCCGACGGCGCTATTTTGGTTAATGCATCGCTTATGCCCGGTCAGCCATTTACCGAGGAGTTGGCGGCGCTGCAACGGCGCTTATTGGTGGAATTGGGGCCACAGCTGCGCAGTTATATTGTGCTGAGTGATCCGCGGGTTTTGGCGGCACTGGGCGATGATAGTCCGCTTTCGGAGAATGCGACACCGGCACCCCAGGACGAAGACGGCAAGCGCCTGGCTGCGATGGAGGAGGTGCTGTTGGCGTCGCCGGTGCAGAGTGTTGTGCTGCGCAGTGGGCCGCTAATTGCCACTGCGGGCGATAATATCCTGTCGGCGTTTATTCGCGCGCTGAAGGCCGGGGAGGCCGTGGGGCTGAATCACGGCGCGCATAGTTGCCCGACGCCGGTCAGCGATTTGGCGCGGGTGTTGTCGGCGATGATTGATCAATTATATTGTGGCGCCACTTGTCGCGGTATCTACCACTATCAAAGCAGTGGCAGCACTAGTGCCTATGCCTTTGCTGAAGTTGCTTACGCCCATTCGAGTCAATACTTGGCTGGCGCTCCGGACATTGCCATAGATGAGCAGGGCTGGGATTGGCAGCCCCACGTGCAGGTGCTGCGCTGTGAGCGACTGTTGCGCAATTTCGGTATCAAGCAACTACCCTGGCGGGCCTGGCTACCTAAAATGATTAAAACCCTATGTGAGGACGATTACGATGAGCGCGTCTGAGGATTTTTGTCCGCTGTCGGTGGCGGTATTGACGGTGTCGGACAGCCGAGACGACAGCAGTGACAGTTCTGGTCATTATCTTCGCGATGCGCTGATCGGGGCGGGGCATCGCTGCGCGGACAAGCGCATTGTTAAAGACGATATCTACCAAATCCGTGCGGCGCTGTCTGGATGGATTGCCGATGACGGGGTCGATGTCGTGTTGGTAACCGGCGGGACCGGCTTTTCGGGACGTGATTCGACCCCCGAGGCGGTGTCGGTGCTGTTTGATAAGCGCATTGAAGGCTTTGGCGAGGTGTTTCGCGCGGTGTCTTATGAGGAAATTGGCTCGTCCACTATTCAGTCGCGGGCGCTGGCCGGCTTTGCCAATAATACGGTGGTGTTTTGCATGCCGGGTTCCACTGGCGCTTGTCGCACAGCGTGGACTAAGTTGATCGCCGAGCAGCTGGACAGCCGTCATCGCCCCTGCAATTTTGTCGGTGTGCTAAACACTCGGCGCACGGGGGGCTGATCGTGGCGCTGCGTGCGGTGGCCGAGGTGCAAGCGGAATTGCTGGCCGATGCGGCATTGTGTGAGAGTGAAGTCTGTGCACTTGGCAGCGCCCACGGGCGAATTTTGCGTGAGGATATTGTTGCGCTCTGTGATGTGCCGCCGGCGGATAACAGCGCGATGGACGGTTATGCCTTGCGGCTGGTCGATGTGGTTGAGGGGGGAGCGCTGCCTGTCAGTCAGCGCATCCCGGCTGGTTGCCCTGCGGAGCCATTAAGGCCGGGAACGGCGGCGCGCATTTTTACCGGAGCAGAGATTCCAGCGGGGGCCGACTGTGTTGTCGCTCAGGAGGATTGTGAGCTGCGCGATGGTGGTATTGCTCCGAAAGTCGGGCTGAGGCTGCGTCAACATATTCGCCCTCGGGGGCAGGATATCGCGGCCGGTAGTGTGGTGGTGCATTCAGGGCGTCGTTTATCGGCCGCCGATATCGGTTTGATGGCGTCTGTCGGGGTGAGTCAGTGCTGGGTGGCGCGGCGACTTAAGGTGGCCCTCTTGTCGACCGGTGATGAGTTGCGTGAGCCGGGGCAGGTGCTGGCTGCGGGGCAGATTTATAACTCCAATCGTCCGATGTTGGGGGCGCTGATACAGGGGCTTGGGGGCGAACTGGTTGATCTGGGCATTGTTGCCGATACCGCTCAGGCGACGGCTGATGCCTTGCGCCGCGCAGCGGAATTGGTGGATATCGTGGTCAGTAGTGGCGGTGTGTCGGTCGGCGAAGAGGACCATGTGAAAGACCAGTTGGAAAAGTTGGGTAGCTTGGTTCTGTGGAAGTTGGCGATTAAACCGGGGAAGCCGCTGGCCTACGGCCGTATTGGTGAGGTGCCATTTTTCGGTTTGCCCGGTAATCCAGTGTCTAGTTTTGTGACCTTTTGCCTGATGCTGAGGCCTTATTTGCTGGCGATGCAAGGCGCGGCTAAGCCTCTTCCGGCAAGCTTTCGGGGCTGCGCGGATTTTGACTGGCCGCGACCGGGAAGCCGCCAAGAGTATCTGCGGGCGAGGGTGTCAGCCGACGGCCGTGTTAGTGTACATCCGCAACAGAGTTCTGGAGCATTGAGCTCGGTGGCTTGGGGCAATGCGCTGGCGGTGGTGCCGCCGGGCCACACCGTGAAAGCGGGTGATGCGGTGGACTATATTTTGTTAAGCGAGTTGGGCGCGTAGTGGGCGCAGGCACAAAAAAGCCCGCTTATGCGGGCTTTTTTGTGCCTGCTTGGCTTGGCGTTAGTCGCGGTAGCGGCTGAACACCAAGCTGGCATTGGTTCCGCCAAAACCAAAGCTATTCGACATCACGGTATTCAGCGTGGTGTTGTCACGTCGCTCGGTAGCGATGGGAATGCCCGCGGCTTCTGGGTCCAGCTCGTCAATGTTGGCCGAGGCGGCGATGAAGTTGTGCTTCATCATCAGCAGCGAAAAGATCGCTTCTTGGGCACCGGTGGCGCCCAGTGAATGGCCGGCCAATGACTTGGTGGAGCCGATAACCGGAATGGGCTGGTCGCCGTAAGCCTGCTTGATTGCCTTGAGCTCCTGCATGTCACCGGCGGGGGTGGAGGTGCCGTGGGAGTTGATGTAGTCAACTTGGCTGCTGACGCCCTGCAGGGCCTGCCGCATACAGCGCGCAGCACCTTCGCCACTGGGGGCGACCATGTCGTAGCCGTCTGAAGTGGCGCCGTAGCCGACCAGTTCACCGTAAATTTTGGCGCCGCGGGCTTTGGCGTGCTCCAGCTCTTCCAGAACTAGCATCGCGGCGCCGCCAGCGATAACAAAGCCGTCGCGATGGGCATCATAGGGGCGCGAAGCCTTGTCTGGTGTGTCATTGTATTTGGTGGACAGTGCGCCCATGGCATCGAATAGGCAGCTCAGCGACCAGTGTTCTTCTTCACCGCCGCCGGCAAAGACCACATCTTGCTTGCCGAGCTGAATGAGTTCGGCGGCGTTGCCAATGCAATGTGCGCTGGTGGCACAGGCCGATGAGATGGAGTAGTTCACGCCCTTGATTTTAAAAGGCGTTGCCAGACAGGCGGAGACCGTGCTGCCCATGGTTTGGGTGACGCGGTAGGGCCCTATGCGTTTAACGCCGCGCTCGCGCAAGGTGTCGGCGGACTCGATTAGGTTGGCCGAGGAGGCGCCGCCTGAGCCGGCAATGATGCCTGTGCGCTCATTGTCGATGTCCTTGTCTTCCAATCCTGAATCGGCGATGGCTTCCTGCATGGCGATGTAGGAATAGGCGGCGGCATCGCCCATAAAGCGCAGTTGTTTGCGGTCGATGCGCTCCTTGAGGTCAAGGCCCTTGATGGAGCCTGAAATGTGGCTGCGAAAGCCCATTTCCTTATAGGTTTCGTTCGCTCCGATGCCGGAGGTGCCGTTTTGTAGTGACGTCAGGACTTGGCTGATATCGTTGCCGATGCTGGAGACGATCCCCATACCTGTAACAACAACACGTTTCATGTTTACCTCGTTGCTTTTGCTTGTTCGTCAGTGAGAGTTGTGCGCGCCGCTATTATTTGCGGCTGTGTTTAGGCGAAGCTGGCATCGTCTTTAAACAGGCCGACTCGCAGGTCTTTGGCGGTGTAGATGACCTTGCCGTCTACGGCGACTTCGCCGTCGGCGATGCCCATCACCAGTTTGCGCTCGATCAGGCGCTTGAAATTAAGGGTGTAGGTGACCAGCTTGGTATCCGGTAGGATTTGCCCGGTGAATTTGATCTCGCC
>NZ_JBFIGO010000042.1:0-23485 GCF_041602295.1 Spongiibacter sp.
AATGAATCGATTTCGCCTAGCGTTTATAGAAATACGAGCCGAATTAGCCGTTTTTGCAATAGCGTCATTGCTGGTTATTTACCTCGCAGCCGTTGGAATCTATATCTTTGAAAATCCTGCTCAGCCTCAAATATTTCGATCGGTGTTTGATGGCATCTGGTGGGCTGTGGCAACGCTAACCACCGTAGGCTATGGCGATGTATATCCGATCACTATGGGAGGTAAGGTGTTTACTTTCCTTGTTCTTGCAGTTGGGCTGGGTGTCGTGGCGGTCCCATCCGCCTTGCTGGCTTCTGCGCTTTCTCGCACACGAACTCAAGAATGACCGCGATTGGTTGATATTTACATTGGCGGAAAAAGCAATTCGAGGCGTATGCTTTATTCATGCTGCCGAGATTAGTCTTGAGCGCCTGTATGTCGTTTGAGTCGCTTCGTATTGATGAGTAACTTTGGGCGTTCGTATTTGAATTCTTGCTGGTGACTGAAGGTCATGATGCTAGGAATTTATTTCGGTTGGGATGAGGGTTTGGGCACACCGTGGGCACAGGATGGGCACAGAGAGACTTTTGCTTAGGCAATAAAAAAGGCGAACCAGTAAGTTACTGATTCGCCTTTTCTTTTTTGGTAGCGGGGGCAGGATTCGAACCTACGACCTTCGGGTTATGAGCCCGACGAGCTACCAGACTGCTCCACCCCGCAATTGACTGGTTGTCTTGTTCTCGAAGACAGGACGCGCATTATAGGGATGCGTTTTGGGTCTGGCAAGCCCTCATTGTGTTTTATCTTAAAAAGTTGGCAGAGGCCTTAGCCGCTGTGGCGAATGGCGCCGTCGACTGGCAATACCGTACCGTTGATGAAGGAGCCTGCGTCACTGGCCAGTAGAATAACGGGGCCGATGAGTTCGTCAATGTTCCCCAGGCGCTTGGCGGGCATGGCATTTATATAAGCTTTTCCTGCATCTGTGGCGAAGAAGTCCTGGTTCATTTCGGTGAGGAACCAGCCGGGGGCAATGGCGTTAACGCGGATGTTGTGGCGCATTAAGTCCAGAGACATGGCTTGGGTGAGGTGGGCCACTGCCGCTTTGGAGGCGCAGTAGGTGGTTTGGCCGCTCTGCGCCATGATTGCCAGTACCGAGGCAATATTGATGATGCTGCCGGGAATGGCCGCTGCCGCCATGCGTTTGGCGCCCTCTTGAGCGACGTTCCACACGCCGTTGAAATTGGTGCCCATGACGAAGTCGCGAGAGCTGTCGTCGATTTTTAGGAAGTTTTTCGGGTCGGCGACGCCGGCGTTGTTGATGATAATGTCAGACGTGCCGGCCAGCTGTTCGGCGCGGTCAAAGCCGGCATTGACGCTGCTGCGGTCGGCCACGTCCATGGCTACGGCGTGAGCGATGCCGCCGGCCGCCCGTATGTCTTCCACCAGCACCTCGAGTTTGTCGACTCTGCGGGCGCAGGCGATGATTTCTGCGCCGGCTGCGGCCAGGCCTTTGGCGATGCCGTGTCCTAGGCCGGATGAGGCGCCGGTGACTAGGGCGCGGCGGCCGGCGAGGGAGAATTTTTCCAGGCTCATAAGATTCCTCGTTGTGCTTTGGAGTGGTGTTGCACGATTAAAGCGAGTTTGTCGGGCTAGCGAAAGGACTTTGCGTGTCCGGTTGCGGCTGTGGGCGCGTGCCGGCAATCTCTGGCGGTTGGCGACATTAGCGACACGCATCCGGCCGGCAATTGCGGTAGAATTCCCCCCTTTGATTTTGCCCTTGCCGCCTTCGATGCGGGTGGTGGCGCGGCTTTGAGTATTGAAAATGACAAAAATAGATGAATTTGCCGATATTCGGCCCTATTACGACAGCGAGGTCCGTGAGGTGTTGGATCGGCTGTTGGTCGACCGCGAGCTGCTCAATGCTGTTGCTAATCTGCGGATGCCGCGCGCCAACCGCTGGTTTCCCAAGTTACTGCGCCCGCTGGTGAGCGCGATTTTGCGCCGCCAGTTCCGGAATGTATCGTCGGTGGCTGAGTTTCAGGTGGTGGTGAAGGACTATATGGCACAGATGATCGCTAGCAGTACCAGCGGTCTCGGTGTATCTGGGCTGGAGCATTTGCAGGCGAATAGAGCGTACTTGTTTATCAGTAACCACCGCGACATCGCTCTGGATCCGGCCTTTGTCAATTACGCCTTGCACAGCAATGGTCTGGATACTGTGCGCATTGCCATTGGTGATAATTTGCTGTCCAAGCCCTTTGCAGCAGATCTGATGCGCGTGAACAAGAGCTTTATCGTGCAGCGCAGCGCCAAGGGGCCGCGGCAGATGTTGGCGGCCTTTCGCAAGCTGTCTAACTATATTCGCCATTCGCTGCAGAACGAGCAGTCGTCTATTTGGATTGCCCAGCGCGAGGGGCGAGCCAAGGACGGCAACGATGCGACGGAGGTCGCATTGGTGAAAATGATCGGCATGTCACAAAGCAAGGGGGAGGAGAGTTTTGCTGAATTTGCGGCCGCCCTCAATATTGTGCCGGTGAGTATTTCCTATGAGTGGGACCCGCTGGATGCCGCCAAGGCCCGCGAATTGGCGCAGATTGAGCGCGATGGGAGCTACCAGAAGGCCGAACACGAAGACCTGAAAAGCATCGCTGCAGGTATTGTTGGCAACAAGGGGCGGGTACATGTGCACTTTGGTGAGCCGCTGCGCGGTGATTACGCCGATGCCGGTGAGCTGGCGGCGGCCCTGGATCGGCAGATTATTGGCAATTACCAACTGCACAGCAGTAATGTCCTCGCTTATATGCAGTTGTTCGACGACGAGCGTTGGCGGGAATTGGGGCTGCCGCAAATCAGCGAGTCACAGCAGCAGGAGTTTGATCAGCATTTTGCCAATATGCCGCCCGATTATCGCCGCAAAGCCTTAGAGATCTATGCGCGGCCGCTCTGCAATCAGTTGCGTTTGTGCGATGAGGTTCAGGCGTGATGGTGGGGCTGCCCATTCGGATGGGTGTTGTCGGTGCTTAACGCTGAATTAAAGGAGCAGATTCAGGGCGCCTATCGCCAGTTTTTGAATAGCAAGTCGCTGCGTCCGCGCTTGGGGCAGCGGCTGATGATCGCCCATATTGCCCGGGTGTTGGGCGGGGTCAAGCGCAATCAGGACCATCAGCGCAGCGGCGGTGATCACCTCTGTGTGGTGGAGGCGGGCACCGGCACCGGCAAGACCCTGGCCTACGCGCTGGCGGCGATTCCTATTGCTCGTGCATGCGATAAAACGCTGGTGATCGCCACCGCCACGGTGGCGCTGCAGGAGCAGATCTTACAACGCGATTTGCCCGACATTCTTCAGCACAGCGGGCTGTCCTTTAGCCTCAGCTTGTCTAAGGGCCGTCGTCGCTATCTCTGTCTGTCCAAACTCGACCAGATACTCAGTGGCGGCGAAGCCAAAGCGATGCCGCTGTATCCCGACGAGCGCAGCGCGGTGCCAGACAGCGGTGCGCTGGCGCTGTATACGAAATTTGCCGATCAGCTGGCGAGCGGTAGCTGGGATGGTGATCGCGATAATTGGCAGGCGGTGCTGCCGGAAGAGCAGTGGCAGCGGGTGACCACCGATCATGCACAGTGCAGCGGTCGGCGCTGCAGCCATGTGAAACAGTGCAGCTTTTTTAAGGCGCGTGAGTCGATGGCCCAGGCCGAAGTGGTCGTGGCCAACCACGACTTGGTGCTGGCCGATTTAGCCCTGGGCGGCGGTGCCATATTGCCGCCGCCGGAAGACTGTATCTATATCTTCGATGAAGCCCACCACCTGCCAGACAAGGTGATTAATCATTTCAGCGCCAGTTTTCGTCTCGGTGCCAGTGAGCGCTGGATGGAACAGGCCGAACGCAGTTTGGCGCCGATACTGGCCTTGCCGGCGATGCAGAAATCACTGCGCGGCCAGTTTGATTCGCTGCTCAATTTGTTGATTGCCGCGCGCGAGGCCATGGTGCCACTGCGGCCGATGTTAAGTGAACTGCTGATGACCGCCAGCGAGCGCCAGGGCAACCGGCAGCTGCGCTTTGAGGACGGCTGCGTGCCGGCCGAGTTGGCGGCGCAGGCGCGGGAATTGCGCGCCGGCTTTGGTGCGGTAGTCCAGCACTGCGAAGCGCTGGTATCCACCTTGCAAGAGGGGCTCGACAAGGGGACGCTGGAACAGCGTCGCGAGGAGCTGGAGCAGTGGCTGGGGGATGTGGCGGCCATGCGTTTTCGCTGCCAAAACATACTGGCTTTGTGGCAGTCCTACGCCAGCGATAGCACTCAAGAGAAACCGCCCATTGCGCGTTGGCTGGCGCAGGTGGATGCCGGTCAGGGCTTGCGGGATATCGAGCTGAACAGCAGTCCGATACTGGCGGCCAAAACCCTGCAGTCGTCACTGTGGTCGCGCTGCTACGGCGCAGTACTCACTTCGGCGACACTGACCGCGCTGGGTAGTTTTAAGCGCTTTAGTATGCGCGCCGGGCTCTATGAGGACGCCAGTTTTGAGGTGGTGCCCAGCCCGTTTCAGCACGCCGAGGCGGGCGAGTTGCATATTCCGGCGATGGGCTGCGACGCCGGTGATGCCGAGGCGCACACCGCCGCGCTCATTGAAATGCTGCCGGAGATGCTGGATAAAAGCGCCGGCAGCTTGGTGCTATTTGCCTCGCGCCGCCAGCTCAATGCGGTATACGAGGGAATTCCCCTGTCGCTGCGCAAGTTGGTGCTGGCGCAGGGCGAGCTGCCCAAACACGAGATATTGAGTCAGCATCGCGGGCGCCTCGATGACGGCAAGGGTAGTGTGATCTTCGGCTTGGCCAGTTTTGCCGAGGGCGTCGACTTGCCGGGTAAGTACTGCTCCCATGTGGTGATTGCCAAAATTCCCTTCGCAGTGCCAGAAGATCCGGTCGAGGAGGCCTTGGCCGAGTGGATTAGCCGCAATAATGGCAATCCCTTTATGGAGATTACCGTGCCGGACGCAGCGGTGAGATTGATTCAGGCCAGCGGCCGATTGCTGCGCAGCGAAAGTGATCGCGGTCGCATCAGTATCCTGGACCGGCGCATTGTCACCCGTCAGTACGGCCGTCAAATGCTGGCCTCGATGCCGCCCTATCAGCAGATCATTGAGTAGCTTATGAGTCGCGATCACGATATTGCCGCCACATTGATCGATATCGAAGCTGAGCTGCGCGGTATCGGCCACTGGGATCGCCAGTCGCCGCCGCCAGAGGCGCTGCGCAGTGAGCAGCCGTTTGCGGTGGATACCCTGGCCTTTAATCAGTGGCTGCAGTTTATTTTTATTCCGCGCATGCGCTTTTTGCTAGAGCAGCAACAGGCGCTGCCTGGCGCCTGCAGTATCGCGCCGATGGCTGAGGAATTTTATCGCGGGCAGAACTTGCCGGTTGCCGAGTTGCTCGATGCGCTGCGGCGCATCGATGCTCTGCTTGATGGGCGTGATACTTAGTTGGCGCTGCTGCCGCCGTCTTCGGCGGCCATGACCATGCGGACCAAATGGGCCAGTGATCGCACGCCCATTTTTTCCATGACGCGCGCGCGGTGAATCTCTACGGTACGTTGGCTGATATCTAGGTCGTAGGCAATAACCTTGTTGGCCTTGCCTTCAATCATGAGCTCCATTACCTGTTTTTCTCGGGGGGTTAGCTCGCTTAGGCGTTCAATAATTTTGTGTTTTTCTTCCAGATCCGCGCGGTTCTCCGCATCGGCAGCAATGGCCTGTTGGATCTTGCCGAGTAGCTCTTCTTCGCGGTAGGGCTTCTGCACAAAATCAACCGCGCCGCGCTGCATGGCTTCGACAGCCATGGGCACATCACCGTGGCCGGTGACAAAGATGATTGGCAATATGGAATTGCGCATATTCAGCTGGCGCTGCAGCTCCATGCCATTCATGCCGGGCATGCGGATATCCAATACCATGCAGCCCGCCATGTTAGTGGAAAAGTCCTCTAAGAAAGCGTCGGCGCGCGAGTACGCGGCAACGTGATAGCCGACTGACTCTAAGACCATTTGTAGGGAGTCGCGGACAGCGTCGTCGTCCTCAACCAAATAGACTGTGGCTTCTTTTGTCATTATCCCGTCCTTGCATTATTCGGTTTATGCCGCTCAGATTAGCTGAAACAGAGGGGGTTTTACTAGCCTTGTGGGTAAAAACGCTGGTCGGACACTGGCGCAGCGTGATCTGAGTCGATAAGCTCCGGTGTAGAAGCCGTTGGGCTGCCAATATTAGAATAAAGGGTGCGCATGAAATCGAAGCGCAGTTTAGTGCAAATATACCTTCTCAGCCTGGTTGCCTTATCGGCGATTCCCCTGGCGGTGCTCGGGTATATTTGGATTGCCAAAGAGTACGAGAGTTACACCCAGCAAAGTGAGGCTTGGCGCGATAACTATATAGAGGCGCGCCGAGAGCTGCTGCGCCGCGAAGTGGATAAGGCGGTGGAGTATCTGGAATTTCGTCACACCCAGCTCAACCGTCAGCTGTATAACGACTTGCGCCATCAGGTGGCTATCGGTCTTTCGCTGATCGAGAATACCCGCAAGGAATTTGTCGGCGAGAGTCGCGCCGAGCAGCGCAACCGTCTGCGCACCACCATGAGCTCGCTGAGCTTCCACGATAACAGCGGCTTCTTTTTTCTTTTCGACGACGCCGGTACGGCGATTCTGCCGCCCATGCACCCCGCGGGCAAAAGGCGCCTAAAAGATGGCAAGCTGCTAAAGGCATTCGCAGAGCAAATCCGCGCGGTGACCCAAGAGAAAAACTACGATTTTGTTGAGTACCGCGTCAGTGATCCCAAACGCCCTGGTGAGGGGGAGCGCAATTTCAGCTTTGTGTATTACTACGAGCCGCTGGGCCTGTATATGGGGGCCAGTGTGTACTTGCGTGATGAGGTGGCGCGGGTGCAGAAGGAAGTGGTGGAGCGCATTGCTGCGGTACCGGTAGATACTGAAAACTCTATTCTTTTTGTTGTTGATGGCGACGGCCGGCAATTGGTAAACGGCTATGATCCCGACTCGGTGGGGCAGCCAATGCCGGAAGTGCTGGCTGCAGCACAGGGGATTGATGCCCAGGGTAACCGCTTGTTTACGGAACTGAGTTGGCGCAACCGCGAGGGTGGTCGCCAGCCCGTGGTGTCCTATATCCGCCGTTACCAGCCCTGGGGCTGGACATTGGGGTCGGCGGTATTTCTCGATGAGCTAAATGCTAAGTTGCAAGCTGAGCGCACCGCGCTGCAGAAACGTGTCGAAGAACATATTCTGTTCATCTTACTGATCGCTTTTGGCTTGATGTTGTTTTCGGTGGTTGCCGCGCGATGGTTGGCCCGCCACAGTGCGCAGGGCTTTAATATTTTTCAGCAGTTCTTTGCTGACGCCAGCAAACGCTCCACTTTTATTGATGTCGATCGCCTGCCGTTTGCCGAGTTCCAACATTTGGCAGAAGACGCCAACTTTATGGTGGAGAAGCGCACTCAAACCGAGCGTGCATTAAAGCTCAGTGAACGCCGCTTTCAGTTGGCTCTGGACGCGGCGCAGAACCATTTGTGGGACCTGGATTTGAGTACCGGCCTGGTAACAGTGGGGACGAGTTTCTTTCGCTCATTGGGCTATCCGCCGCCGAAAAAGCCCTATCCTGTTGGCGCGTTTAAGGAGATTGCCTACCCAGATGACATGCAGATCATTGCCTCGGCGGTAGACAGCTGGTTGGGGCTGGCTACTGGTAATAGCGTTGAGTTTCGGGTGCGTGACAGCAACGGCAACTACCACTGGATATATAGCCGCGGTGATGTTGTAGAAAATGACGAGCGGGATCAGCCGTTGCGCGCAATGGGTATTATGACCGACATTACCGAGCGCAAGCGCATGGAGCAGGACTTGGTGGATGCCCGTATTGCCGCCGAAGACGCGCTGCATGCAAAAAGTCAGTTCTTGTCCAGTGTTAGTCACGAGTTGCGCACGCCGTTAAATGGCGTGTTGGGCTATGCCCAGTTGTTGCAAAAAGAGAAGGGCTTTCCAGAGGAAAGTCAGGAGTATCTGCACGCGATTGAAAGTTGCGGTAAGCATTTGCTCAACCTGATTAACGATGTGCTGGATCTGGCAAAAATTGAAAGTGGCAATCTCAATGTTGTGTTTGAATCCAACGACCTTGATGAGGTGGTGTCCAGCGTCAGTGATATTGTCGGCCACCGAGCCAAGTCCAAAGGCTTGGAGTTTGTTGTTGATGTTGGCGGAGATGTGCCGCGAAAATTGCAGTTCGATGCGGTCAAGTTGCGCCAGGTGCTGGTTAATCTTCTCGACAATGCTGTGAAGTTTACCACTGAGGGAAAGGTCAGTCTGGCGGTACGGGTGGGCGAGCCGGCCGATACCTTGCAGTTTGAAGTGCGAGATTCGGGTATTGGTATCCCTGAAAATAAGCGCCGCGATGTTTTTGAACCGTTCCGCCAGGTCAATCCACAAGATGGTAAAGGCACAGGGCTGGGGTTGGCTATTTGCCGGCGCTTGGTGGAGGCGATGGGGGGTAGCCTCAACTTGCGCAGCGAAGTGGGTGTGGGCAGTTGTTTCTATTTCTATGTTCCCTTGCTGCCTGTTTTTGAATCCGCTCCGTCACAGCCGCTTGCCGTGGTTGAGAAAGTGGAGGACGCCAGGGATGATGCCGAGCTTGCTGAAATCCGTGGCAATCCCGCGGTGATTGTCGCCGACGATGTGGCGGTTAATCGTCAGGTGTTGGCGGGGATGCTTGAAGATATTACCGACGATGTGCGCGAGGCGGCTAATGGCCGAGAGGTGATCGATCTTCTCAACGAGCGTGGCGCTGATTTTATTTTGATGGATCTGCGTATGCCGGAAATGGATGGCATGGAGGCGACGCGGATAATCAAGCAGGAAATGCATAGTGATGTCGCGATTATTATGGCTTCCGCGACCACCGATGAGGGCATGGTTGAAGAGGCGAGGTCGGTGGGCTGTGATGATTTTCTTCCCAAGCCGATTAGCATGGCGGATCTCTATAAGGTGATGGCGCGCTACAGTGACAGTGAGCCGCGTGCGGAAAGGGTGGCGCCGGAGCCTCAAACGGTCGATTACATTCCGCCACCACCGGGGGATCAAGGCGGTGCGCTAGGGCTGAAACCGCTGTCGGAGGAATTGTTGGGAAAAATTATTGAGGCGGTGGAACTGGGTGATGTCACCGGTTTGCGGGAGTTACTGGGGCAGTTGCGTGAGCGTCATCCGGAGCGGGTAGAACTCAGTGATCAGGCCGAGCGCCTGCTGCGCGACTTCGATTTTGAGCGCCTGGGGCAGCTGTTTCGGCGCCTGAGCGAGGGAGCGAGTTTGAATGATGCATGACCGGGGTGGCGAGCAGATACTGTTAGTTGACGACAATCCCACGAACTTACAAGTGTTGTTTAAAACCTTAGAGGGCAGTGGCTACCGATTATTGGCTGCTCGCGACGGTGAATCTGCGCTGTATACCGCCCGGCGCGCCAAGCCCTCTTTGGTGCTGCTGGATATTATGATGCCGGGCATGGATGGCTTTGAGGTGTGTGAGCGCCTAAAGGCCGATCCGGAAACCGCGGATATCGTGGTGATCTTTCTGTCGGCGTTGACCGACAGCCAGTCGAAGGTTCACGGCTTGGCTATCGGTGGGGTCGACTACATTGCCAAGCCCTTCCAGGCTGATGAAGTGCTGGCGCGGGTGCGTACACACATCAAGTTGCAGCGCCTTGAGCGCGCCCTCGCGCGCCGTAACAGCGAGTTGGAAGACGAGAATCAACGCATCCTTAATGCGGTTGAAGAGGGTATTTTTGGTTTGGATGCTGAGGGCCGGGTGTCGTCGATGAATGCGCGCGCGGCTGAGTTGACCGGTTGGCCGCAGGGCGATGCTTTGGGTGAGCCATTGCTGGCGCTGAATTTATTTCCCGGTGACGATGGTTTGAATCAATCGCTGGCCTTGTTGTGTGAGGCTGGCGTCAGTCTGCGCAAAAATCACGTTGAGCTGACCTGCCGCGACGGCGAGTTAGTGCAGGCGGCGCTCAGTGGCAGTGCGCGGGCAGAGGGGGGCGCGGTGTTGGTGTTGCGTGACATCGGTGAGTGGTTGGCCAACCAGCGAGCGCTTGAGCAGGCGCGCAGTGAGGTTGACCACCAGCGTCAGCATCTGGCACATATCGAGCGTCTGAGTACCGGTGGCGAGATGGCTGCCGGGATTGCCCACGAGGTCAATCAGCCGCTGACAGCGGTGACGAATTACGCCAGGGTGGCCCAGCGTTTACTGGCCGATTTACCCGAGGAAAAGCGTGAGAAATTGAGTGATGTGCTCGCTAAGATTGGTGTTCAGGCAGAGCGTGCCTCGGCGGTAATTCAGCGTATGCGCAGCTATGTGAGAAAGCCCTCGGGGGCCAAGTCGATGATCGAGCTGAATGACTTGCTCGACGACGTGTTGGCGTTGGCCGAAGTCGATTCCAAGGTTAATCGTACCCGCGTGGTGTTGATGGGGGCCACTGACCTGCCGCTGATTTACGGCGACGAGGTGCAGATCCAGCAGGTGGCGCTGAATTTGATCCGCAACGCCATGGAGTCGACGGCTGCTGCGGGGAGTCCGCGACCAGTAGAGGTGAGCAGCTTTTTCCTTAATGGCCGGGTGGGTTTTCGCGTGCGCGATTTCGGGCTCGGCTTGGTTAAGGAGGTGGAAGAGCAATTGTTTAGCCCCTTCGTGACCTCCAAAGAGGGGGGCATGGGTATCGGCTTGTCGGTGTCTCAATCTATTATGCAGGGACATGGCGGCGATATTCACTATGAGCCCAACCCCGGTGGCGGGGCGGTGTTCAGTTGTGAATTCCCGCCGGCGGCCAATGCCGCCGATAGTGCCGCGTCCGAGTCCGTATAGCGCTGGTGGCCGTTGGTGATGAGCAGTGCCGGACGACGCTGAACGGCGAGCCGCTGGTATATCGTTTGCGTCGTGATCCGCGGCGCAGGCGCCGTTTGGCGCTCATGGTGTCGCCCTGTGGCGAGGTGGAAGTGCGGGTGCCGGTGGCGGCCTCACAGGCAGATATTGACCGCTTGCTGAGTCGTCACGGCCAGTGGCTGCTTGATCGCCGCGAGCGCGCGCTATGCCAGCCTCAGCCGGACATGTCACAGCGTTATAGTTGTGGTGCCTCCTTTTTCTACCTTGGCGAGCGCTGCCAGCTGCGTTTGCGAGAAGGCCGCGGTGCACAGCTCGATTGGCCGCAGCGACGACTCGTGCTGGGGGTGAGTAGCCGGCAGCCTCAGCGGGTACGCGAACGCTTGCTGAGCTGGCTCCGCCAGCGTGCTGCCGAAGACTTTGTGCAGCGGCTGGCACAGCGCAGTGCCGAACGTCCCTGGCCGCAGTCGCCACCGCCGCTGCGTCTGCGCGCAATGCGCTCGCGCTGGGGAAGCTGTTCGCAAGCGGGTATCTGTCTGAACACCAGGTTGATCCAGGCACCTGTGGCCTGCATAGATATGGTGATCATCCACGAGCTTTGTCACCTGCAGCAAATGAACCACAGCCCGGCGTTCTATGCCTTGATGGACGCTGCCATGCCTGATTGGCGACAGCACAGTCGCCGGCTCGATGAGCTGAGTTTTCAGCTGTTGACGGACTGAGCCACGGCAGTGAACAGCAACATGCTGCTTTCCAGTGGCGATTCAAGACTCTCTCGGTAGTCGTTAAGTGCCCAGCGCCTAGCCATTTGTACTACGGCGCCGACCAGGCCGGCATAGACCATGGATTTGTTGGCGGCCGTTGACAGCTCTGAGATGCCTAAAGCCTGGGCAAGTTCGCCAAGCAGTTCGGCAAACTCCTCGGTTGCCTGATAGTACAGCGCATCCATGGCCTTACTGACGCCGAAAATCTCAAACAAAATCACCCGCGCCAATGCCGGTCGTGTTTGCAGTGTCTCAAAGAAGGCGCGTAAGCCTGCGTGCATGGTTTGTTCGGTCGTCAGCCCTGGTTGATCTATGGCCTGCAGCATGGCGTCGCGCAACAGCGCAGTTTGCTGCAGGTAAAGCTCCCCGAGTAGGGCTTCGCGATTGCGGAAGGACTCGTAGAAATACCGCTCTGTTAAGCCTGCTGTGCTACACAAGTTGCGCACGGTGGTATTGCTGTAACCCTGCTTGGCGACGACTTCCAGGGCGGCTTCCAGCAGCAGCTGGCGGCGCTCTGCACGGCGACTGTCGGGGCTTTGGCCGCGGTAGTTGCGGCTGGGGGGGGAGGGGGAATCGGTCATGGGGAAATTTTGACATGGAGTGTTGTCAGTTGTAAAGTGACAACACTCGTTGTCAGACTGCTGTTGTGGTCTGCTTCCCCCTCTATTTATTTGGCGGCCACGGTGTGGCCGGGAAAGGTACAAGGCTATGACAGAGCACAAGGCGAAACAGGATTTCGATTACGATTATCTGGTGGTTGGCTCCGGCTTTGGTGGCTCGGTATCGGCGCACAGGCTCACTGAGAAGGGCTATTCGGTCGCGGTTGTGGAATCGGGGAAGCGCTGGCACGCCGACAATCTGCCCAGCAGCAATTGGCAGTTCTGGCGCTGGTTGTGGCGGCCCATGCTCGGCTTGCGCGGCTTCTTTAATATCCGCTGGTTCCGCCATGTGCTGATTTTGCAGGGAAATGCGGTGGGCGGCGGCTCGGTCACCTATGCCAATACCCTGCTGGTACCCAAAAACATTGTTTGGCAGCAGGGCAGTTGGGCGGGGCTTAAGGACTGGGCGGGGGAGATGCCGGCGCATTACGCCACGGCTAAAAAAATGCTGGGTGTCACCGAAAATCGTATTCTCGGGCCCGCTGACTATGCGTTAAAAGAAATGGCGGAAGACTGGGGCTGTGGCGACAGCTTTTACCGGACGCAGGTTGGGGTGTTTTTCGGTGATGAGGGCGAAGAGCCAGGAAAGGAGTATGCCGACCCCTACTTCGGTGGTGAGGGGCCGGCGCGCAACAGTTGTATCGCCTGCGGGGGCTGTATGGTGGGCTGCCGGCACAACGCCAAAAACAGCCTGGATAAAAATTATCTGTATTTTGCCGAGAAACAGGGCGCCGAGGTGATCGCTGAAACCAAGGTAGTGGACGTACGGCCACTGGGCGCCGCCGACGGCAGCGACGGCTACGAGGTGACGGCGGTGAGTAGCACCAGTTTAATGCCGCTGCGCAAGCGCCGCTGGCGGGTGCGCTCGGTGGTTTTTGCCGCCTCGTCCTTGGGCACCCAGGAATTGTTGTTCAAGCTTCGCGACAGGGGTTCACTGCCGAATATTTCATCGCAGCTGGGCCGTCGTGTGCGCACCAATGCAGAGTCTTTGATTGGCGTGCGGCTGCCGGGTGATCCGCAGATGGATAAGGGCATCGCGATAGGGTCGGGCGTGTATCTCGACGAGCACACCCATATCGAGGCAACGCGTTATCCGCGCGGCTCCGATGCCATGGGGCTGCTGGTGACGGCAATGACTCGCGGCAATACCGGCGCGACGCGTATTGCCGTGTGGCTGAAAACCATTCTCAAGCTATTGTTTACCCGGCCTATCCAGGGCGCGCGTATGCTTGTTCCTTTCGGCTTGGCATCCCAGACGATTATTTTTTTATGTATGCAGACTTTGGAAGGGCATATTGACATGCGCTATCAGCGGCCTTGGTACTGGCCGTTTAAAAAGAGCATGGTCAGCCATGGCGAAAAAATCCCCGCGTATATTCCCCAGGCCAGTGATTTTGCGCAGCGCGCTGCCGACAAGCTCGGCGGTATGGCCGGCAGCTTGTTGACCGAAGTGCTGTTTAATATACCGGCGACGGCCCACTGTATGGGGGGGGCGGCAATCGGCAAAAATGCCGAGGAGGGTGTGATTGATGAGCGCAATCGCGTTTTCGGCTATCGGAATATGTATATCTGCGATGGGTCTATGCTGGCCGCAAACCTGGGGGTAAATCCCTCGCTGACGATCACGGCGCTGACAGAACACGCGATGAGCCATATCCCGGCCAAGCTCGAGCTCAGTTAGAAAGCCGTGCCGTCCGAGGCTTACAGGGGCAGTTGCAGCGAGAAATGGCCGCCCAGTTCGCGCTTGCCGGCAGCGGTCATACTCAGCTCGGCACGCAGGGAGCGGCCCAGGGTGTAGCGCAAGCCGGCGTTGCCCGTGTCGCGTTCATAGCGATGTTCGACGTAGTTGTAACCCAGTATCAACTCAAAGCGGCGGCTGAGCCGCAGGCTGCTGGAAACGGTAACGTCGCGGCGATCGGGTACCTCAACAAAGCTGGCGCGAGGTACCAAATCAGCCATCACCACCAGTTGGCCCCAGCTGCGACGGTAGTCGAAGCCGGCTAACAAGCGGTTGCGCTGTTTGTAGACACTGCCGCTGCTGCCGCTCATGTCTTCGGTATACAGGTCTTTGGCCAATAGCTGAAGGCCAACGTGGCCAATCTGGTGTCGCAGGCCGAGGTCGGCGTTGAGTTGCAGGTGGCTGTTGATGTCGGTATCCCAGTCGAAGACTTGATTTTGTTCGTAGTCGTCGTAGTCGATGCGGCGCTCCATCAGGCTAATGACTTGGATTTTGGCAAGGACACCAAACTCAGTATTGGGTAGCGATGGCACGCGGAAATGGTAGTTGAGGCCGACGTGGTTCTGCAGTACGGCAGAGACATTCATATACGATTCGAGATCCGGGCCGCCAAACACTCCGGTGACGCCGGCAAAGCGCAGCCGGTTTTCATCGTCTTCGTCGTAGTAAAAGCGCGCGGTGCCACGCAGTTCGCTGCCCACTTGGTAGTGCCAGGGGCTGTCCTTGGCGGTGGCCAGCATCAGCGCGCCGCGGCTGCGCAGGCTGGTCGTTGTGCCGTCCAAGGCCTCCAGGGCGGCGACGAGTTCACGTTCGTCACCGGGAATCAGCAAAAAACCCCGCGAGCGAGCTTCCAAATCCTCGCCCTCTTCCTTGACCTCTAGCGCTTTATCCAGCAAGTCATCGCGGTCGTCGAAGTAGATTTCGCCGTAGGCATAGAGCAGGTGTTCGCTGTTATCGCGACTGCGGCTGGCGTCGGCGGGATTGTTGTAGAGTCGCTCCAGATCGACGCGTGGCGAGGCCATACAGGTGGCGCTGCCCAGCAACAGGCAAGTGGCGGTGAGCAGTTTTGAAAATTGGCGCACAGGGTCTCCAGGCGTTGCTGCGACAGTTATGGCGCGCAGTGGGTGGCGCCAATATGATAGAGCTTGCTGGCGAGCATAGCTGCGCTCACTCTGTGCGGCAAGCGTGCTAGTTTTTTCTTGCGTACTAGGGCCGTTGTTTCTAGTCTGGCTGTGCTTAAAAAAATAACGAAGTTGATCGTATTATGAATGCCGATGTTTGCCTTCCTCCTCAGCGTAAAACCGTTTGCAGCTATCCGCGTGTGCTGCGACTGATTCACGGGCTGTTTGGCGGCATATTTCGGCTGGCGGGTTGGCAGTTTGCCGAGTCGGCGCCGCTTGAACGCAAGTATGTAATGGTGGTGGCGCGCCACACCAGCAACTGGGATTTTTTTGTGATGGTGGTGTTGGCGGCCAGCCTCGGCCGTCAAGTGCGGTTTATGGGCAAACACAGCTTGTTCATCGGGCCACTGGGCAGTTTGCTGCGCTGGTTGGGTGGCATCGCGGTGGAGCGCAGTAGCCAACATAATTTTGTTGAACAGATGGTGGCGCAGTTTGCCGACACCGACGACATGGTGCTGATTATTGCACCCGAGGGCACCCGCAAGGCAGTGCCTTGCTGGAAGGGTGGTTTTTATCACATCGCCCTGGGGGCTGGGGTGGCGGTGGTGCCGGTGTATTTGGACTACGGTCGCAAGCGTGCCGGTTTTGGCGAGCCCTGTATGCCGAGTGGCGATTTGCAGAGCGACCTTCCTCGTATTCAGCAGTGTTACGCTGGCGTTCAGGCGCGCCACCCAGAGGGTGACAGCAGCCATCCCGACAAGCAGGCGTAAGTTTTGCTGTCGGCGCGGCTATTGGTCGGGCGGGCGCTGGGCGGGTTTGTCTTCTATTTCTCGAAAAATGCGCTCCGCGGCGTCGTGGTCTTCTGACCACAGTTTGCGCGCCAGTCTGGCGGCGCTGTCTCGACTGAGGAGTAATTGCTGGCGGAAACGTCGGCAGTGACCGCAAATCAGTAAATGCATACGCAAGCGCAGGCCTTGCCAGCCCCGCGGGGGTTGGTCGAGATAGTCGCTGGCCCGATGGCTGACTTCCTTACAACTCAGCATTCTCCCGTCTCCTGAAAATGGTTGACGATATCCAGCAGTTTCATCCGGGCGCGGTGCAGTAGCACCCGCACATTGTTGTCACTCAGTAGCAGTTGCGCGGCGATGTCGGTGAGCGACATCTGTTCGAGGTCACGCAGCATAAAAACCGCTTTTTGATTTTCTGGCAGTTGTGTCAGCGTATGCTCAATACAATGGCGCAGCTGATCTTCTTCCAGCAGCCGCTCCGGGCTGCCCAGTTCCCAGTGGACAGGCGGCAATTGCCAGTGGCCATCGGGGCTAAAGCGTTGCTCAGCCAGCGCTGCGGGCAGTTGTTCAACGTCGGCAACATTCATATGGCGCTTCTCCTTGCGCAGTCGCGATTTTGCTTCATTGCTGACGATTTGAATCATCCAGGTCGACAGTGTCGAGCGGCCTTCGAAGCGGCCAATGGCTCGGTAGATGGACGTCCAGGCTTCCTGCACCACGTCTTCGGCAAATACATCGCCGATAATGGCGCGGGCAACGATCAGAAGGCGCTGGTTGTAGCGCGCGATTAAGTCGCGAAAGGCGGCGTTGTCGCCGTCGCGCAGGCGTTGCAGTAGGGCATCGTCTTGTTCTGCTTGGGACACGCTGGCTTGCCTTTCTGTGAGCACACGGGGCCTATAGTGTCCACGATAGCGGGGGCGCGCGGCAATGCCTGGGTGTGTATTAATGCCCATATTGGTCACTGGCGGCGCATGTAGCGACTGAGGTAGTGGTCGACGCTGACGTAGCGGCCACCGCCGAGTTTGATCAGTGCTATCAACATCAGCAGATAGGTGACAGCAAATTCAATGCCGTTGTTAAGGACCACAAAATTGCCGCTGCTGGTCAGCCAGTCGTAGTGGCCGTGTTGTTGCAAGAGTTCTCGGGCAGCACTCAGTTTTTCGGCTGAGGCCACGACGCGCTCGTTGGCAAAGGGCGCTGAGGGGTCGGCGATCGCCTGCCAGCCAAAGTCCCAGTGTACGGTGGTTGCGGCGACGATCATGGTAATGGCCAGGGGGATGGCAATCCAGCGGGTGGCAAGGCCGATCAATAGCAGTGCCGCGCCGGCCAGCTCAGTCGCGGTTGCTAGGCCGGCCATCAGTGTGGGCATGGGTAGACCTAGCCCCCATTCGGGGTTGCCAAACCAGGCCGCGGTATCGTCAAAATGACGATATTTGCTGCTGCCGGCCATCCAAAATATCGGCACCAAATAGAGTCTAAGCGCTAGTGAGGGCAGGCCATCCAGGGGCGTTAGCCCAGTGTGTAGTTGCTGCGCTAGGCGTTGGTAATACTGGCTGAGTAAGTCTTTGACTGCCATATAGCACGATCTCCGTATTGGGCGGGTCTTGTAGTTGTGACGATGGATGTGGGCGCTTGTTACAGTCGCCAGGCGGTGATGTTTTGCCGCGAAATATTCGCGCGGGTGGTGTAACAAGTTTTGTCGCAAGTCATCTATGCTATAGCGCGTAACGTAAACAAACCGCTCAATGAATACTTTCACAGTGATCAAGAGGTAACACCATGAATAAAATGACAATGACCGCTTTAACAGCAGCTATGTTTGCATCCAGTTTGACGTCGGCGGCCGTTAGTGATGCCGGCAACCCGTTTAGCGCTCAGTCTTTGAGTGGTGGCTATCAGCAAGTTGACTTCAGTAAAGATGCAGAAGGCAAGTGTGGTGAAGGCAAGTGCGGTGGCGACAAAGCTCGCGGTGAAGGCAAGTGCGGCGAGGGCAAGTGTGGCGCAGACAAGGCCAAGGGTGAAGGCAAGTGCGGCGCAGACAAGGCCAAGGGCGAAGGCAAATGTGGCGAGGGTAAGTGCGGCGCAGACAAGGCCAAGGGTGAAGGCAAGTGCGGCGAGGGTAAATGTGGCGCAGACAAGGCCAAGGGCGAAGGCAAGTGTGGCGAGGGCAAGTGCGGCCACTAAACTGATGGCGGCGTCGATGCCGCCAGCCATGTCTGGCAAAGGTCGCCACAGCTATTTATAGTGTGGCGACTGCGCCGCGGTGCAGCCCTGTAAAATTCAAACTAGGCGGTGCTGTGGCGCACATTTTTTCAACTCTTTCTGATGATAAGCGGCGCTTGTGGATTGGCGTCAGTCTGTCACTGCTTACGGTATTTCTATCTGCGACCGTTGCCGCGGTGGGTAAACACCTCGCCGGTATGCAGGTGCATGTGTCGGCGATGATTGTCGCCCAATACAGTATTTCCTTTTTGTTCACCCTGCCCGGTCTGGCGCGCAGCGGTTTGGGCAGTCTGCGCACTGAGCGCCCGGCCATGCACTTGCTGCGCGGCCTCAGTGGTGTCGCGTGCTTCTATTGCTATTTTTTTGCGCTGAGCAAAATTTCCCTGCTAGAAGCCACCTTGCTGCGCAACAGCGCGCCGCTGATGGTGCCGCTGCTGATTTTTTTGGCCCTGCGCGAGCCGATTAGCCGGCGCAGTTTGCCCCCCTTGCTGATTGGCTTTGCCGGTGTGGTGTTGGTGTTGCGCCCCGGCTTCTCCGAGCTGAGTCTCTGGCATTTGGTGGCGCTGGGGTCGGGGTTGGGGCTGGCGATATCGATGATTACTACCCGCCTGTTGGCCGCGACCGAGCCGGCGAGCCGCATTCTGTTTTTCTATTTTGCGGTGTCATTGCTGGTCAGCGTGCCCTTTTTTCTCTGGCAGGGCGGCGGTATCGCGCCCGCCGCCTATCCCTGGCTGCTGTATATGGGGGTGGTGATATACCTGTGTTTCCTGCTTTACACCTGGGCCTATCGCTATGTGTCGGCCTCGGCCTTGGCCCCCACCAGTTATTTTGCCGTGGTCTTTGGCGGCCTGCTGGATTGGCTGCTGTGGGGGGTATTGCCCGACCAGCTAACGCTGGCCGGCATTGCCCTGGTGATGCTCGGCGGGGTGCTGGTTATCGGCGGCCGCGACGAGGCTAAGACTTAAGCGGCGGATACAGCTCGGGCAGCGCCGCAGACTTAGCTTTTCGCTCGGCGCTGCGCCGGTCGCTGGTAACGGTGTTGAGTAGTCCGGCAAAGTCGGGGCTGGCGCCATTTGGCGCGTACAGCGCGGCATTGAGCTGGGCGATATAGGGCGCTAGGTCGGGGTGTCTGTCGGCTAGCGTTTCCAGGCTTTGGTAGTGTGCCTGCCCGCACTGTGCCCAGTGTTGCAAAGCCGCACGGGTGGCGAGGGTATCGCGCTGCTTGCAGGCTTTTCTGAGTGCTGCCAGCGCGGTTTTTTGCTGCGAGTTGTCATCACTGGCTGGTGGTGTCGCGGCAGTCTTAGTGCGTCGCGCCAGCAAAAACAGCGACAGCAGATTGCCCAACAGCAGTACGGCGATCGCGATGTAGTAGGTCAGGTGGCTGTGCGCGTCGGCGGCGCCGCTAGGCTCGGCTGTGGGCGCGCTGACGCTGTTGGGTGCAGTGTCGGCAAGTGGCACCGGTGGGCGGACCGCAGTGTCGGTACTGCCCGGCGCCGCGACGACATGGACTTGCCGCGCGGGCAACACCGCCAGCTGTGGTTGATTGTTGCGGGTATCCCACCAGGCAATGCGGATCTCCGGCAACTCATAGCGACCGGGGCGCGTTGGGATAATGGCGCTGGACTCGCTGCGCAGGCCGACCAAAATTTGTTCTTCACTGCTGTTTTGCAAACTCGGCTGGTCGGGGTAGACCTTGGCGTCGGCCAGCGCGTAGGCGGGCAGCGCTGGTAGTTGCGCCGCCATCAGGCCCTCGGCGCGAATATCGACGCGCCGGGTAATCGATTGTCCGACCTGCAGTTGCTCGGGGTCACCGCTCCACTCCTCGAAGATTTCCAGCTTGCTGGCCGGCAGCCACACCGCACCGTCAAACTCGGCGGGCGGCGCCTGAATGTCGAGCTGTATCGGCGGGCTGCGGCGCACCAGCAGGCGACCGGGATCGAGCAGCGAGGGGCGGTAGCTTTCTACACGCGCCTGCAGGGTCAGCGCGGGGATATCCAGGGGGCCGCTGCGCTGCGGGAAGATCGCATAGCGGCGTTCAATGACCTGATAGGTACGGCCGTCGATGCGCTGCCGGTAGCGGCTTTCTCCCAGTGACTCGACCAGTGCATTGTCGACCTCCAAGGCGTCCAGCGAGGCATCGAGAAAGTTGACCGAGCTGAACAGTTTGACACTGTACTCCAGCATTTGCTGTACATAACCGCGGCGCGGGTTGATATCGGCCTCCAGCCACACTTGCCGGTTGTCGGCACGCTGTTGACGGCTGCTGGTCGCCGGTTCAACAGTAATGGTAATGGCCTTGGTGAACTTGTCGCCCATGGCAATGGCGGGGATGGTGATATCCCCCTCGCGCTTGGGCGCCAGCGTGTAGTCCCACTGGCGGCTGCTGCTGATATCACCGTTGATGATATTGGTGCGGCTGCTTTGCTGGCGGTTGAGGATGTGGAAGTCGTCTTCCAGACTGCTGACATCGGGTTCGCCGCTGAATAATATGCTGTCGGCGCTGAGGGTCAGAATCAGCGTTTCTTCCAGTGCCAGGCGACTGCGGTCGACACTGGCGCGAACATTGGTGTCGGCCTGTAATGGGCCGCTGACAAGCAGTATGCACAGGCATAGCCAGCGCATTAGTGTTGTTGCAGGGTGGTCGTTAGTACGGGGCATAGTGGTCGGCCTCCGGCAGCTCACCGCGGCGGCGGCGCTGTTGGAATTGGTACTGGAATTTGTTGCGCAGCAGTTGGTCGGCGCTGTCGGGAATATTGCGCAGCCACTGCTCCTGAGCCTGTTCTTCCTCTGAGAGCGTGCCCTCACTCACCGCCAGTTGCTGCTCCGCGTCGTCGCCCTGTGGTGACTCGGGGCTGGGTTGGGCTGGACTCTGGCTTTGGGCGGAATCCTGGTTTGTGGCGTGCTGTTCGGCGGCCTGGCGCTGCGCGGCCTGTTCCTGTTGTTCCGGGCTGGCCGCTGGGTCGTCGGCGTTAGTGGCCCTGTCCTCGGCGTCGGGCGCAGACTGGTCGTCGCTTGCCTGCTCCGGCTGGGCCGTTTCGCTCTGGGAATCGCCATCTTGCGAGCGTGCGCCCGGCGATGAATTGCTGTCGGATGACTGCGGCTCTCCGCCGTCGTTATTTTCACTCTCTGAGGACTGTTGCTGTTGTTGCTTCAGTGACTCAAGTAGCGCCTTATTGGCGCGCGCATCAGACATCTCGGGGTTGCTCTTAAGCGCCTGCTCATAGGCGGCGATGGCCGCGTCTAAATCGCCGCTGCGGGCCAGTGCATTGCCGCGATTGTAGTGGGCGTCGGCAGTATCTGCTTGGGCAAAGGCCTGCGCGGCGGCCTGATAGTCACCGGCGCGGTAGTGGGCGCTGCCGCGCCACAGTGGGTCGCGAAAGTGTTGGGCGGCCGCTGCCGGGTCGCGCTCAAACAGCTCGGCCCCGCGCTGGTCTGCGGTTTGCCAAGGGTGCTGCCAGTCAAGGGCATAGCCCTGTTCGGGAAGGGTGATTGCGGCCAGCAGTGCCACCGGCAGGACGCTGCGGCGAAAGCCCAGCAGTGCGATGGGCAGTAACAGCAGGCACAGCCACACGCCGCCGTCGCGCCACTGTTCGAATTGCTGGTGGCGCTCACTTTCAGCCAGCGATTGGCTGCCTTTGGCGAGGGCGGTCAGCTGGGCTTCGCTAAGGCTGTTTTGCAAACTCAGGTAGTTACCGCCGCTGCGCCGTGCCAGAGACTGCATAAGAGCCTCGGGCATACGCGCCAGCACCATTTGGCCTTGCTCATCTTTGACAAAGCCGCCCTCGGGCAGTGGAATTGGCGCGCCCTGTTCACTGCCGACACCGAGGATGGATACCGGGATATCAGTGTTGCTGACAAACTGCTCCAGCCCCTTCAGCTGGGTCGCGGAAAAGCCATCACTGATCAGCAGGATATGGCCGTTGGGGCTGGCGGCGCGCTGCAGCAGCTCGGCGGCGCGCTGCAGGCCGGCCAGTGGATTGCTGCCCTGAATGGGCATCATTGCCGGATGCAGGGCTGGCAGCAGGGTGTTGAGGGTGTTGCCGTCGTCGGTGAGGGGGGCGACGACAAAGGCATCACCGGCGCTGGCGACTAAGCCTGTCTGGCCGTCGGCGCGCAGTTTCAGCAGGTCGCGAATGGCGTATTTGGCGCGCTGCAATCGCGAGGGTTGCAGGTCCTCCGCGAGCATCGATGGCGACAGGTCGAGGACAATCACCAGACCGGCGCGATCTTCCAGCACCGGGCTGGGCAGGCGCTGCCAGCTCGGCCCCAGGATCGCCAGCCAGCAAAGCAGGGCGGCCAGTGCCAGCGGCCAGCGGCGGCGTTTGCCGGCGGCGGGGGTGTCGAGCAGGTGGGGCAGTAGCTCGGCGTCAATATAGTGTTGCCAGCGGCGATCGCCGCGCGATTGGCGCAGCGACAGGAGTAGGGCGGCCAATAGCGGCAGCGCGGTCCAGGCCCAGTCGAGGCGCAGCCAGTGCAGTTCTATCATCGGCTGTTCCTCCGCGTGTCCAATAGCAGGGCGAGCGCGCAGCCGATGGCGATCAGCAGTGGCCAGTGCAGCAGCGAACGCCGCGGCCGGATATGTTGCTGCTCCTGCTCGACGGGCTCGAGTGCCGCGATGGCGGCGTAGGCGCTTTGCAGCTCGGCGGTGTCTCTGGCCCGGAAGTATTCTCCGCCGGTGCGGTGGGCGATTTCGCGCAGGGTTTTTTCATCGAGATCGGCAGAGGGGTTGATCTTGCGTGCGCCCAGGCGACTGCCAAATAGCCCGGGCAGCTCCATTTCGGTGGCGCCGACGCCAATGGTGTAGATGCGGATGTGTTCGCGCTGGGCAACGGCGGCGGCCTCTAGCGGCGGCAGGGTGCTGGCGGTGTCGGCGCCGTCGGTGAGCAAGACAATCACCCGGCTATTTTCGGGCCGTTTGCGCAGGCGCTTGATGGCAAAGCCGATGGCATCGCCGATGGCGGTTTGTTTACCGGCAAAGCCGACCTGCGCTTCGTCCATGAGTATGCCCAGGGTGTGCAAGTCGAAGGACAGTGGCGATTGAATATAGGCCTGGGAGCCGAACAGGATCAGCCCCAGTTTGTCGCCCTGACGCTGTCTGACGAATTCATTGACCACGGCCTTGACCACGGTAATACGCGGCAGCGCGTTACCTTGAATTTTCATATCTTGCTGGGCCATAGAGCCGGAGATATCGACCGCCAGCATCAGGTCGCGACCGCTGGCGGGCAGCGCTTGCGGGGCGCCGACCCACTGCGGACCACTGGCGGCAACCAGCAGGCTCAGCCACAGCAAACTCAT
>NZ_JBFIGO010000043.1:0-23300 GCF_041602295.1 Spongiibacter sp.
CGCCGTCCAGCGGGCGAAGCCCTTTCCTAAAGATATGACACCGGGAGTGTGGAGTTCATAGTTGCTGAGGTCGACGACGCGGCACCAGGGGCGTCCGGCGAGCAGCGCCACATGTTCACGCATCTCTTTACCGTAGTGTTGGGCGGCTTGTTCGTTCCAGCTGCCGTGCAGTTCTGCAACGATGATATCACCGTAAAAACGCACTTGATGGCTGCCGTGGGCGGGGTAATTCATGGAGTTCCAGCTATTATTTCGGGTGATTATAGCCCTGCAGCTTAAGGTTGTTGGGTCTATTGCTTAAATCCGTAGATTTCCTTAGAGACCGGCTTTATTTCGGTAATTATTTGTTTTTTAAAGTTTTTGTTGGACTTTTGCGGGTTTCGGGGGGCGCTTTTTTGATCCTTTCGGTCTTGCGCAACGTAAATAAGTCGATATAGTTGTCACCGTCAACATTGCAGCGACAGCTCGTTCGCAGTAAACAAAGTGAGGTTTCATCATGCCGCAATATAAAGCGCCGCTACGCGATATCAACTTCGTACTGAAAAATGTGCTCAATGCCGACGCGCATTTCGCCAGCCTGGCCGGCCGTGAAGAAGTCAGCGAAGACCTGTTGGATGCGATTATCGCTGAAGGGGCTAAATTCGCTGAAAACGTGCTGTCGCCACTGAATCAAGTCGGTGACCAGGAAGGCTGCGTGTGGTCGGAAGACGGCGTTAAAACGCCCACCGGTTTTAAAGAAGCTTACCAGCAGTTTGCTGAGGGTGGCTGGCCATCGATGACCGCCGACCCGAAATTTGGCGGTCAGGGTTTGCCCAACTCGCTGGGTCTGGTATTGACCGAGATGGTCAGCTCCGGCTGCTGGTCCTGGGGAATGTACACCGGTCTGTCGCAGTCTGCGGCGCGCCTGCTGGAAAACTACGCCGCTGAAGAGCTGCAGAATACCTACCTGCCGAAAATGACCGACGGCACCTGGGGCGGCACCATGTGCCTGACCGAGCCGCACTGCGGTTCTGATCTGGGCATTCTGCGCACCAAGGCCGAGGCCAATGCCGACGGCAGCTACAATGTGACCGGCACCAAGATCTTTATCTCCGGTGGCGAGCACGACATGATGGAAAACATCATTCACCTGGTACTGGCGCGCATTGAAGGTGCCCCGGCCGGTACCAAGGGCATTTCCCTGTTCCTGGTGCCCAAGTTCCTGCCCGATGCCGACAACAATATCGGCGAGCGCAACGGCGTCAGCTGCGGCAGCATTGAGCACAAAATGGGTATCAAGGCCTCGGCAACCTGTGTGATGAACTTCGACGGTGCCAAGGGCTTTTTGGTCGGCGAAGAGAATCGCGGCTTGCAGGCCATGTTCCATATGATGAACTCGGCCCGTTTGGGCACCGCCCTGCAGGGTTTGTCTGCCGGTGAGGCCTCGTTCCAGGGCGCGTTGGAGTATGCCCGTGAGCGCTTGCAAATGCGCTCGCTGAGCGGCCCGAAAAACCCCGATGGCCCGGCTGATCCGCTGATTGTTCACCCCGATGTGCGCCGTATGCTGCTCACGCAGAAGGCCTTTGCCGAGGGCAGTCGCGCCTTTATCTACTGGGTGGCGCAACTGGTCGACACTTTTTACTTCAGTGGCGACGAGCAGGCGCGCAAAGACGCCGAAGAGCTGTCTGAGCTGCTGACCCCGATTGCCAAGGCCTTTGTGACCGAAACGGGCCTGGAGTCGGCCAACTACGGCATGCAGATTTTTGGTGGTCACGGCTACATTTCCGAGTGGGGCATGGAGCAGATCGTTCGCGACCTGCGTATCTCTACTCTGTATGAAGGCACCACCGGTATTCAGGCGCTGGACCTGCTGGGCCGCAAAGTGATGGGCTCTGGTGGCAAACAGCTGGCGGTGTTCACCAAGATTATCCATAAATTTTGTGAAGAGCAGTCTTCGCGCTCGGAAATGGCCGGATTTGTTAGTAAACTGGCCGAACTCAACAAGGAGTGGGGCGAGGTCACCATGAAGTTGGGCGAGAAGGCCATGCAGAACCCCGACGAAGTCGGTGCGGCCTCGGTGGACTACCTGATGTACTCGGGTTATATCTCGCTGGCTTATATGTGGGCGCGCATGGCCGCAGTCGCTGTCGATGGCGCCGCCGATGATGACTTCCTCAAAGCCAAGTTGCAGACGGCCCAGTTCTACTACGACCGTCTGCTGCCGCGCACTGAGTCGCACAAGCTGGCCATGCTCAATGGCGCCGATAGCCTGATGGCCATGCCGGCCGAGGCGTTCGACCTCTAGCGTTGATCTTGAACGAGCAGCGCCCGCCCTATGGCGGGCGTTTGCGTATAAACCGCGATGGTAGGCTGTCCGGTTAGAACAGAATATGGAGAATGTCCAATGCCCGAATATAAAGCGCCCCTGCGCGATATGCAGTTTTTGCTGCACGAAGTGTTTAACGCCGAGCAGCTGTGGCAGAGCATGCCCGGCACCGAAGAGGTCAACCGCGAGCTGGCCGACGCGATTTTGGAAGAGAGCGCCAAGATCAATGAAAACCTGATTGCGCCGCTGAGCCAGTCTGGCCACGAAGAAGGTGTGAAGTGGACCGACGGTGTGGTGACTACGCCCAAGGGTTACCCGGAAGCCTTTAAGCAATTGGCTGATGGTGGCTGGGGTGGCCTGACTGGCGAGCCCAACTACGGCGGCCAGAATATGCCGAAGATGCTGGTGCTGCTGTTTGAAGAAATGCTGTACTCGTCAAACATCGCCATGGGCCTTTACCTGACGCTGACGTCCGGCGCAGCGCTGGCGATTGATAACCACGCCTCTGACGAGCTGAAAGAAACCTACCTGCCGAATATGTATTCGGGTAAGTGGGCCGGCGCCATGTGTCTGACCGAAAGCCATGCCGGCACCGACCTAGGAATGATCCGTACCAAGGCGGAGCCCCAGGCCGACGGCAGCTATAAAGTGAGCGGCACCAAGATCTTTATTACCGGCGGCGACCACGACCTCACCGAGAACGTGATTCACCTGGTATTGGCAAAATTGCCGGATGCACCCGCGGGCTCTAAAGGCATTTCGCTGTTCCTGGTGCCCAAGGTGAAAGTGAACGCCGATGGCAGCCTTGGCGAAGCCAATGGCGTGAGCTGCGGCAGCATTGAGCACAAGATGGGCATCAATGCCTCGGCCACCTGCGTGATGAACTTCGACGGTGCCGAAGGCTATCTGGTGGGCGAGATCAATCGCGGCCTGCAGGGCATGTTCACCATGATGAACTACGAGCGCCTGTCAGTGGGTATCCAGGGGCTCAGCGCCGCGCAAACGGCCTATCAGTGGTCTTGTGAATACGCGCGCGAGCGTCTGCAAAGCCGCTCGCCCAGTGGTGCCGTTAACAAAAATGGCCCCGCCGACCCGATCGTGGTTCACCCCGATGTGCGTCGCATGTTGTTGACCCAGAAAGCGCTGGTGGAAGCCGGTCGCGCCTTTGCCGTCTACGTGGGCAAGCAGTTGGATATCGCCAAGTTCGGCGACGGCGAGGCCAAAACGACAGCGGCCGGTATGGTCGAGTTGCTAACGCCGGTGGCCAAGGCCTTTTTGACCGACAAGGGCTTTGAGGGCACGGTGCTGGGTCAGCAGTGTTTCGGTGGCCATGGCTATGTGCGCGAGTGGGGCATGGAGCAGCTGGTGCGCGACGTGCGTATTGCGCAGATTTACGAGGGCACCAATGGTATTCAGGCGATGGACCTGATGGGCCGCAAAGTGGCCGCCAATGGCGCTAAAAACCTGCAGGCGCTGATCGCCGAAATGCGCGAATTCAGCGCTGCTTCTGCGGCAGTTGCCGGCATGGAAGAGTTCCTGAATCCGCTCAATGAAGCCGTCGACAACCTCGAGTCGCTGACGCAGTTTGTGCTGGAGCAGGCCGCTGGCGATGCCAATGCCATAGGTTCCGCGGCGAACGAGTATCTGCACGTGATGGGCTTTACCCTGTTCAGCTATATGTGGGCGATGATATCGCGCACTGTACTGTCCGGTGAAAGCCAGCAGGGCGAAGAGTTCGACAAAGCCAAGCTGCAGACTGCGCGCTTCTTCGTGCAGCGCCTGTTGCCGCAAACCCGCGGCTTGAGTGAGTCGATCCGCAACGGCAGCAGCACGCTGATGGATATTGCCGAAGAAGCCTTCGTGTAAAACGGCCATTTAGCAGCCGCTAAGGTGCGCCACCATGGTGCGCTTTAGCTGGAGTTAAAGGCGGCATCCTGTGATAATGGAGCCGCCTTTTTTAATGCCTGTCGTTTGACCCGCAGTGGTGATTCTATGGAAAACGAACACAACAAGCTCTATCCGGAAGATCAGGCCAAGGTCGACGAGTACCTGCAGGCCGGGTATAACGACGTCGAGCGCAAGCCCTTCAAACCCTTCAAATTGCTACTGATACTAGCGGCTTCGGTCACCTCGATGACCCTGCTCAGCCTGTGGCTGGCCACCCTGATCGGTATCGAGTAAGTCGCCGGCCGCTGCGCCGAAGTCATTGACACTCGCACTTGGCCGCCCTGCCTTTGCCAGTGGCGGCGCCTGCCGTTGACAAATCGTTCTTCGCGATCTCCATGCATGTCTTCCTGAGCTATGCCCGTCATGACTGTGCAGGCGGGGTGGGTTTTCTTGTTTGCCTGTGTTGGCTTGGCAGCCAGCGCGATAGCGCTCGCAGCTGTGCGGCGTGTTTGGCCAGTGATAGGCCCACGCGCTATGCTGTTGTCAGCGACTGAATGTGTTAATTGGCCCGGCTTGAAATACGCTGTCCATTGACTGCGCCGGTCAGCGGCGTAGGGAGGCGAGATGAAACCACGTTTAACCCACATTGCGCTGCAGGTGCGCGACCTGGAGGCGTGCATTGATTTTTATCAGCGCTATGCCGACTTGCGGCTGAGTCACCAGCGCGACATCCCCGGTGGTCGCGTGGTGTGGCTGGCCGAGGAGGGACGCGAGCGCGACTTTATTTTAGTGTTACTGCCCGGCGGCCCGGGGCGCAATCAACGCGCCGATGACTTTTCCCATTTGGGTTTTGCTCTATCCAGTCGCGAGGCAGTAGACGCGATTGCCCGGCGCGCCGAGGCGGCGGGCGTTCTCGCCTGGCCGGTAAAAGAAGAGCCCTATCCAGTCGGCTACTACTGCGGGCTGCGTGACCCCGATGGCAATTTTGTTGAGTTTAGTTTTGGTCAGCCGCTGGGGCCGGGAGCTGAGGATGGCGCTAGCTAGGCTGATCAATCCCCGCGCGGTGATGGCCGCCAAGTCACTGAGGAGAACCACAATGAGCCAGTGGTATTGTCGCCCTGCCGATTACCAGAGCCGGCAAGATTGCGCGGCGATTTTGGCGCTGATGGACTGTTATGCCGCCGACCCGATGGGCGGAGGCGAGCCGCTGGCCGCCAGCGTGCGCCAGCGACTGTGCGCCGCGCTGGCGGCGCAGCCCGGCGCCTTAACGATTCTGGCGTTTGAGGGGGAGCTTGCGATTGGTCTGGTCAATGCCTTGCAGGGATTTTCCACCTTCAAGGCGCAGCCGCTGCTGAATATTCACGATGTGATTGTCCGGCCTGAGCGGCGCGGCCGCGGCGTGTGTGTGGCGATGCTGGCGGCGGTTGAAGAGCTGGCGCGCGGCCGGGGCTGCTGCAAATTAACGCTTGAAGTGCTGGAGGGTAACACTGCCGCCCGGCGCAGTTACCAAGGCTTTGGTTTTGTCGACTATCAGTTGCGCGCGGAATACGGCAGCGCCCGCTTTATGGAAAAGCCGGTGGAGATCAATCCGTGACGGCCGTGCCGACTGGTCGAATCGTGGTGCTGACCGGCGCGGGGATCTCTGCAGAGTCGGGGATTCAAACCTTTCGCGCCGCCGACGGTTTGTGGGAGAAGCACCGTATTGAAGACGTTGCCACCCCGGAGGGCTTTGCCGCCGATCCCCAGCGGGTACAGGACTTTTATAACCAGCGGCGCCGCCAGCTGTTGTCGCCGGCGGTGCAGCCCAACCCCGCGCATTTTGCGCTGGCGAAATTGGCGGCGGAATTTTCCGGTGAAATGCTGCTGGTCACCCAGAATATTGATGACCTGCACGAGCGCGCCGGCTCGAAGAATATTATTCATATGCACGGTGAATTGCTGAAAATGCGCTGCCGTCGCAGTGGTCAGTGTTTCGCTATTGCCGAGGATATTGGGCCCCAGCGAGCTTGCCCGTGCTGCGGCCTGGCAGGCACATTGCGGCCCCATGTTGTGTGGTTTGGCGAGATGCCCTTGCAGATGGCGCGTATCGAGGCGGCGCTGTCGGCCTGTGAGCTGTTTATTGCCGTGGGAACCTCGGGGCAGGTTTATCCCGCCGCCGGCTTTGTGCAGCTGGCTCGGCAGGCGGGCGCTCACAGCATTGAAGTGAATGTTGAGGCCTCGTCACAGCGCGGTTTTTTTGCCGAGCATCGCCGGGGCCTGGCGAGTGTCGAGTTGCCCGCGCTATGCGCGGAAATTCTTGCTGGAAAATTGCCCCCGTTTGCCAACCACAGGGATAGGTCATGAAGAGTTTTATTGTTGATGCCTTTTGCGATCAGCCGTTCTCGGGAAATCCTGCAGCGGTGGTATTGCAGAATCGTGCATTAAGCGATGTGGAATTGCAGAACATTGCCGCTGAATTCAACTTGTCCGAGACCGCCTTTTTACAGCCGTTAGACGCTGCGGGTGAGCGCTGGCACTTGCGCTGGTTCACACCGCAGGCCGAGGTCGCCCTGTGCGGTCATGCAACCTTGGCGTCGGCGCACGCGCTTTGGGATCAGTGTCAGATCGAAGCGGATACTCTGGTCTTTGACACCCTCAGCGGCACGCTGAGGGTGCGCCGTGATGGCGAGCAGATGGAGATGGACTTTCCTATCTGCACAACGCGCGCGCGGCCTGTCGAGGGTTGGCCGCGGGCCTTGAGTGCCCGGGCGATTGCTGCGGCCGAGGCGGGTGAAGATCTGTTGTTGGAGTTACCCAGCGAAGCGGCGGTGCGGGAATTTGTCGCTGATATTCCGGCCATTGCTGCGCTGCCAGCGCGCGGCCTGATTGTCACCGCTGCCGGGGATGAAGTGGACATTGTGTCGCGCTTTTTTGCCCCGGCGGTGGGAATTGACGAAGACCCTGTGACCGGCTCAGCGCACTGCGCCCTGGCCCATTACTGGCAAGCTAAGCTGGGGCGAGAGGTGTTGCGGGCGCGCCAGCTGTCGCGTCGCGGCGGCTGCGTCGACATTGTTGTTCGCGGTGAGCGTGTGGGCTTGCGTGGTCGCGCCCTCAGTGTGCTGGCCGGTGAGCTGTTTTACTGACGGCGGCTTTGGCCTCGCCGGCGGGCAGCGTGCCGCGGTGGTGGCGGTAGGCACTGGGGGCAATGCCCAATACCTTTTTAAATAGCCGAGAAAAATAATAAACGTCGTCATAGCCCAGTGCTGCGGCAACCTCTTTGACCGACATGGCTGTGCTGTCTAACAGATAGCAGGCGCGCTGTACTTTCATATGGATAAAGTACTGTATCGGCGACTGGCCACTCCAGGCTTTGAATTTCTTAATGAAGTGAAATTTCGACACATTGGCGCTAGCTGCCAGGGTGTCGAGGTTGAGTTGGCTGTGAATATGCTCCTGCATCAAGGCGCGAATGCGCTCCCAGTCCAGATTCTTGCCGCCACTGGCTTGCTGCTGGTGCAGCAGTAGTGCGAGATAACTGAGCAGGGCCTGCAGTTGGTGGCCCCCCTGAATAAATTCTGACAGTTGGTAGGCGCTGCGGCGCAACTCGGATAGGCCGTCAAAAATTCGGACTATCCGCGGCTGTACGCCGATGTGTACACAGGGGGCGTTGAAGCCGCAGTGCCGAGAAAACTCGGCGGCCAGGCGGCCGTCAAAATGCAGCCAGTAGAGGGTCCAGGGCTGTTTGTGGTCGGCGGCATAGCGGTGGGCCAAGCCGCGCGGCAGCAAGATGACGTCGCCGCTGCCAATGGGGTAGTGGCGGTCACCGCAGTGCAGGCTGCCGGCGCCGTCGATGCAATACATAAGAAGATAGCTGTCGTGGTGTTCGCGGCTCATGCGGTGGCCCGCGGCGCGCGGATAGTAGCCCATGGCCAGGGGGTAGAGTGCTTCGCTGAGCGGGTGGGCGGCGAGCTGTTGGGCAACGCGCTGGGGGGTCAAAAAGCGCACCCCCTGTGCGGGGAGTGGCCAGTCGGAGGTGATCGCCATCGCTGAGGCTGCTGTGTTCAAATTTGCACAATATAGTCCATCTAATACTCAAGATAGTCAATCCATATGCGGTCGCAGCTGTGGTCTGATAGAACCCTTTAAGCAATATCGTCCTGCTTGGTTTGGGGGATGAATGGGTAAGGGGGAGATGCGGTGCACAATGATAGGCAGCCGGGCAGCGATGCCGAATATATTGGCCAACTGCTCGCTCGCTCCCGCGCGGCGCAGCGCGCCATTGCCGACTACAGCCAACAGCAGGTCGATGAGCTAATCACCGCGATGGTGTGGTCGGTGGCCAAGCCGGGGGTGGCGGAAGCGCTTGCGCAGTTTGCGGTGGACGAGACCCAGCTGGGCAATTACCAGGGCAAGTATCTAAAAATTGCTAACAAAACCCGCGCGACCTTGTTCGATATTATTGGCGATAAATCCGTCGGTGTGATTGAGGAAGATCGCGAGCGCAATATCGTCAAGATCGCTAAACCGGTGGGCGTGATCGGCGCGCTGGCGCCCTGCACCAACCCGGAAGCGACGCCGGTGATTAAATCGATTTTTGCGGTGAAGGCTCGCAATGCCATTATTATTGCGCCCCACCCCCGTTCCAAGCTCACCAATAAGCGGATCTGCGAGCACATGCGCGCGGCCATCGCCGCGCTGGGCGCGCCGGCGGATTTGGTGATTGCCATTGACGAGCCGTCGCTGGCGCGCACCAATGAGCTGATGATGCAGTGTGATCGTATTCTCGCCACGGGCGGCGCGGCAATGGTCAGGGCTGCCTATGCCAGCGGCACTCCGGCGCTGGGCGTGGGCGCCGGCAATGCGGTGATTGTGGTGGACGACAGCGCCGATCTCGACGCCGCCGCGCAGAACATCAGGTTGTCGAAAACCCTAGACCTCGCCGCCTCGTGCTCGGCCGATAATGCGGTGGTCGCCCTAGACAATATTGCCGACGCCTTGTTGGCCAAGCTGCAGGCCGAGGGCGGCTATCTTTGCAGCGCCGAGGACAAGCGGCGGCTGCAGGCCATCATCTGGGTGGATGGGCAGATCAATAGCAAAATTGTCGCCCAGCCCGCCGCGGTATTGGCGCAAATGGCCGGTATTGCGCTGCCCGACGGCCGGCGGTTTTTTATTGTGCCGGAATCCGGCGCCGGTGCGGACTACCCCTTTTCCGGCGAGAAGATGTCGGTGGTGATGGCGTTTTATCGGGCGGCGAATATCGATCAGGCCACTGCCATGACCAATGCGATTCAGGCCTATCAGGGGCAGGGCCACAGCTGTGGCATATACTCTACTAATGATGACAACATACTGCATTATGCCGAGGCGACGTTTACCTCGCGGGTGATGGTCAACCAGCCGCAGGCGCCGTCGAACAGTGGCAATCTGTGGAATGGTATGCGCCAGACCTTTTCGCTGGGCTGCGGCAGTTGGGGCGGCAACGGCACCAATAACAACATCAGCTGGCGGGATCTGGTCAATATTACTTGGGTGTCGCGGCCATTGGCCGAGGCCAAGCAAATTCCCGCCGACGAGCAGCTGTTTGCCTCGGCCATTGCCGCCGAACAGCGCGCGGTCGCGGCGCAGGCGAGCTAGCTCGCCGCGGCCAGTTTAATAATAGGGCAGCCTACGGTAGAGAGTGTATGGATTTTGAATTAAACGACGATCAACAGGCCTATGTACAAAGCGCCCGGCAATTTGCCGAGGGGGTATTTATGCCCAATGCCGCCCAGTGGGACGCCGAGCATATTTTTCCCAAAACGGCGCTGCGCCAGGCGGGCGAGCTGGGCTTTATGGGGATGTATACCCCCGAATCGGCCGGCGGCCTGGGCATGAGCCGATTGGATAGCAGCCTGATTGTGGAGGAGTTGGCGCGCGGTTGTACCTCTACCGGTGCCTTTGTCACCATTCACAATATGGCCACCAGCATGATCGGCCACTACGGCCAGCCGGAGCTGGTCGCGGCGCTGTGCCCGGGGCTGGTTAGCGGCGAGCAGTTGGCGTCGTATTGTTTAACCGAACCCGGCGCCGGATCCGATGCCGGTAGTTTGCGCAGCACCGCCCGTCGCGACGGCGACCACTACGTGGTCAATGGCGGCAAGATGTTTATCTCCGGCGCCGGCGCCACCGATGTGTTGGTGGTAATGCTGCGCACTGGTGAAGCGGGGCCCAAGGGGATTACGGCATTTGCCATGGCTGCAGACAGCCCGGGGATCAGCTATGGCAAGCCCGAGCAAAAAATGGGCTGGAACAGCCAGCCCACCGCGACCGTTAGCTTCGACAATGTTCGCGTGCCGGTTGGCAACCGCCTGGGTGAAGAGGGGCAGGGGTTTCGCATGGCCATGCAGGGCTTGGACGGTGGTCGCATCAATATTGCAACCTGCTCGATCGGCACGGCGCAGGCGGCATTGGAGGCGGCGACGGCCTACGTCAAAGAGCGCCAGCAATTTGGTCGGGCGATTGCCGATTTCCAAAACACCCAGTTCAAGCTGGCCGATATGGCGACCCGCTTGGTCGCCGCTAGGCAAATGGTACGACTGGCGGCGTTTAAGCTGGATAGCGCCCACCCCGAGGCGAGCAGTTACTGCGCGATGGCCAAGCGTTTTGCCACCGACGTAGGCTTTGAGGTGTGTAACGATGCCCTGCAGCTGCACGGCGGTTACGGCTATATTCGCGAGTACCCCATGGAGCGCTATGTGCGCGATAGCCGGGTACACCAGATTTTGGAGGGCACCAACGAAATTATGCGGGTGATTATTGCCCGCCGGCTGTTGATGGACGGCGCACTGGAGGTAATACGATGAGCCCGAGTCCGACGGAAAAACTGCAGGTGGCCCTGCACGGCCATGCCGCCGTGGTGACGATCAATAATCCGGCCGCCAATACCTGGGATGCCGAGTCGCTGAGCGGCCTGAGCGCGTTGGTGGCCAACCTGAATGCCGATCGCAATATCTACGCCTTGGTGATTACCGGCAGTGGCGACAAGTTTTTTTCCGCCGGTGCCGATTTAAACATGTTTGCCCGTGGCGATAAGGCGGTAGCCCAGGATATCGCCTTGAAATTTGCTCAGGCCTTTGAGGCGCTGGCCGATTTTCGCGGGGTGTCGATTGCTGCTATCAACGGTTTCGCCATGGGCGGCGGTCTGGAGTGCGCGCTGGCCTGCGACATCCGCATTGCCGAAGAGCAGGCGCAGCTGGCACTGCCCGAGGCCAAGGTAGGGCTGCTGCCCTGCGCGGGCGGCACCCAGCGGCTAAGCGCCCTGGTCGGTGCCGGTTGGGCCAAGAGGATGATTCTTTGTGGCGAGCGCCTCAAGGCGGACACGGCGCTGCGCATCGGCCTGGTGGAAGAGGTGGTGGCGCGCGGGGAGGCGCTGCCGGCGGCGCTGGCGCTGGCCGAGGCGGCGGCTCAGCAGAGCCCGCTGGCCGTCAGTTATTGTAAGGAGCTGATACACGAGGCGCGCAATGCGGTTATCGCCAAGGGTTTGCTGTTAGAGCGCGAGCGCTTTGTACAATTGTTTGACAGCGCAGATCAGCAAGAAGGGGTTAATGCGTTTTTGGAAAAACGCCAAGCGGAGTGGAAAAACGCCTGATGAATGACACGCAAGAGGTCTTGTTTGAAGAACGCAGTACGGCCAGCGGCCAGAAGCTGGGGCTGATTACCCTGAATGTTGAGAAGACGCTGAACGCGCTCAATCTGACGATGGTTGAGGCAATACTGGCGCGCCTTGCCGACTGGCGCGAGCGCAGCGACATCGCCTGCCTGTTCATTGCTGGTGCCGGTGAGAAAGCCTTCTGTGCCGGCGGCGATGTTCAGGCGCTGTACCG
Source organism: Spongiibacter sp. (assembly GCF_041602295.1). Classification (GTDB taxonomy): domain Bacteria; phylum Pseudomonadota; class Gammaproteobacteria; order Pseudomonadales; family Spongiibacteraceae; genus Spongiibacter. Next base: position 12,034 of record NZ_JBFIGO010000043.1, read on the forward strand.
CTCTTCGGTCGACAATCCCGGTGGCCCCTGTGAGTACGCGGAGCGCTTTTTTGAACAGGAGTATCGCCTCGACTACGCCCTGCATCAATTCGGCAAGCCGGTTGTGGTGTGGGGGCACGGTATTGTGATGGGCGGCGGCTTGGGTATTTTTGCCGCCGGCAGTTACCGGGTGGTCACCGAGAAGTCGCGGCTGGCGATGCCGGAGATCACCATCGGCCTGTATCCCGATGTCGGTGGCAGTTATTTTTTGAACCGTATGCCCGGCCAGTGCGGTCGGTTTTTAGCGCTGACCGGCGCCGCCTTTAACGGCCGCGATGCTGTGTATCTGGGCATGGCCGAGGGCTTTATCGAGCACGCTCGGCGCGACGCGGTGCTCGCGGCGCTGAGCGAAGAATTGTGGTCGAGCAGTGTGGCGGACAACCACGAGCGTCTGCACAACGTGATGGCGGGTTTCGCGGCGGCGTCGACCACGGCGCTGCCGGCGGCAAATGTCGAGCCGGCGGTCGAGCAGATTAATCGCCTGTGCAGTGCAGACAGCGATGTTGCGCTGATCAATGCGATTGTCGCCTTGCAAAGTGACAGCCCCTGGCTGCAGAAAGCGGCGGCCACCCTGGCGGCGGGCTCAATGATCAGCGCGCGACTGATCCTTGAACAGCTGCGCCGCAGCGAGGGTTTAAGTCTGAAAGCGGTGTTTCAGTCCGAGTTAATGCTGTCGACGCAGGTGGTACGCCATCGGGAATTTGCCGAAGGGGTGCGCGCGCTGTTGATCGACAAAGACCGCAAACCGCAGTGGCAGTGCGCCAGCGCTGAGGCGGTGCCGCAGTCGCTGATTGATCAGCATTTCCAGGCGCCCTGGGCCGAACACCCGCTCGCCGATTTGTCAGCCTGACAACCAGGCTTAAACGGAGAACAGCGATGACGAAGATTGCATTTATCGGTCTGGGCAATATGGGTGGCCCGATGGCCGCCAATCTCATCAAGGCGGGTCACCAGGTCACCGTGTTCGACTTGGTGGCGGCGGCCATGCAGGACAGAGTGGCCGAAGGGGCGGCGGCGGCGGACAGCGCTGTTGCGGCTATTGCCGATGCCGACGCGGTGGTGACGATGTTGCCGGCGGGTGTACACGTTGCCGATTTGTACCTGGGCGAGAGCGGTTTGCTGGCCCACGCCAAGGCCGATACCTTGTTTCTGGACTGTAGTACCATCGATGCGGAAACCGCCTGCCGGGTTGGCCAGGCGGCCAGTGATATCGGTTTGGAGATGCTCGACGCGCCGGTGTCCGGCGGTGTGAAAGCGGCCGCTGCCGGCACCCTGGCGTTTATGTGTGGTGGCAGTGCTGCGGGCTTTGCGCGCGCCGAAAAGGTACTGGCGGATATGGGTAAAAAGATCTTTCACGCCGGTGATCACGGCGCCGGTCAGATCGCCAAAATGTGCAACAATATGCTGCTGGCGGTGCATATGATCGGCACCGCAGAGGCGCTGCAATTGGGTGTCAAGAATGGCCTGGACCCGCAAGTGTTGTCGGAAATTATGAAGAACAGCTCCGGCGATAACTGGTCGCTGCAGAACTACAATCCCTATCCCGGGGTGATGCCGGAAGCGCCGGCGAGCAACGATTACCACCCGGGTTTTATGGCGCAGCTGATGCTCAAAGACTTGGGGCTGGCGATGGAAAACAGCCTGAAAACCCAAAGCGCGGTGCCGATGGGCGCATTGGCCCGCAGCCTCTATGCGTCCTTTGCCGGCAAGGGCAATGGCCCGCGGGATTTCTCGGCGATTATTGAATTATTTCAGGAATAGCGTATCGCGCTGGCGGGTAAAGCCCGGCGCTGGGCAGCCAGCGCCGGGGAGTGTTACTCGCCCTCGGGGCGCGGTGAAGCGGGCAGCTCAATGGCGGCGAGATTGTCTTGCAGCACCTTGTTGCCAACGCCGGGCACCTCAAGCAGTGCCTCGGCGCTGCGGAACGGACCGTGCTGATCCCGGTAGCGCACAATGGCCTGGGCGCGCTTGGGGCCGATGCCTTTTAGCTGGGTGAGCTCCGCGGCGCTGGCGGTATTGATATCCAGGGCGTGGGCCGGGCCGGCGAGGCCCAGTGCCAGGGTAATAAACAGGATTAAAGTCGCCGCGAACTGCGGCGTTGTCGATGTTTTCATCATTCAAGTCCTTTTGTCGATGAAGTGTTGTAGTGCGCTGCTGCGCACTTTGTCAGTGTAGCAGGGGTATGGCTGCGTGCCACTTGGGTGGCTTGGGCGCGCGAGCCTGAGTCGCTGTGCAACATTGCTGGGGAGAAATGCCATGAGCCTGCCGGGTCCAACGTCGTCGTGGACGGCGCAATCCCTTGAAGATTGGCGTGCCAGAGGGCGGCGGATCAGCGTCGAGGGCAATGATATTTTTGTCTGTGACGAGGGCGAGCCGGGGCTGCCCGTTATTGTGCTGATTCACGGTTTTCCAACGTCCAGCTGGGATTGGCAGGGTATTTGGGCGGGCCTGCGTGACCGCTATCGCCTGGTGGCGATGGACATGCTGGGCTTTGGTTTTTCCGATAAGCCGAGTCGTCGACACTACAGCATTCACCGCCAGGCCGATTTGGTGGAGGCGGTGATCCGCGAGTGCGGCCTGAGCCACTACCATGTGCTCGCCCACGACTACGGCGACACGGTGGCTCAGGAGTTGCTGGCTCGCCAGCAGGAGGGGCGCGGTGCGGGCCGGTGCTTGTCGAGCTGCTTTCTCAATGGCGGCCTGTTTCCGGAAACCCATCGTGCACTGTTCACGCAAAAACTGCTGCTGAGTCCGCTTGGCCCGCTGCTGAGCCGCCTGTCGGGTTTCGCCCAATTTCGCAAAAATTTCAGCCGGGTGTTTGGGCCGCAGAGCAAGCCGACGGAAGAGGAGTTGCAGCTGTTTTGGTCGCTGATTAACGAGCGGGGCGGCAAGCGTATCTTCCACAATTTGATCACCTATATGCGCGATCGCCGTCAGCACCGCGAGCGCTGGCTGACAGTATTACAAAAGTCGAAGCTGCCACTGGCATTGATCAACGGTTCGCTCGACCCGGTGTCGGGCGAGCATATGGTGGCGCGCTACCAACAGCTCGGCTGCCGACTGGACTACCTCGCCCGTCTGCCGGCCATTGGTCACTATCCGCAGGTTGAAGACCCCGCCTCGGTGCTGCAGCACTACTTAACGTTTCTCAAACTGCATGTTGAGAGTGCCGTTTCGCCCCGAGCCTAGTGGCCTAATTAGCACTCAATCCAGCCAATTGCTGTGCTTTTGGGCCGGCTATTGCTGCTCAGCGGGCGGCAAGCGCGTGTGCGGCATGGCACCGAGGCGCAAAGAACGCTAAAATGGCGGCCTTTTTCCCACCCTGCGGCGATGGCGCGCGCAGGCGTTTTTCGGAGTGCGTTATGTCGGATATCAACAAGGTTGTGCTGGCCTACTCAGGCGGCCTGGACACCTCGGTCATCGTTAAGTGGCTGCAGGAAACCTACCAGTGTGAAGTGGTGACCTTTACCGCTGACATCGGTCAGGGCGAAGAGGTCGAGCCGGCCCGCGCAAAAGCGCAGGCGCTGGGTGTTAAAGAGATCTACATTGATGACCTGCGCGAAGAATACGTCCGTGACTTTGTCTTCCCGATGTTCCGCGCCAATGCAATCTACGAGGGTGAATATCTGCTGGGCACGTCGATTGCCCGCCCGCTGATTGCCAAGCGACTGATTGAAATTGCCAACGAGACCGGTGCCGACGCCATCTCACACGGCGCCACCGGCAAGGGCAACGACCAGGTGCGCTTTGAATTGGGCGCCTACTCCCTCAAGCCCGGCATTCAGGTAATCGCCCCCTGGCGCGAGTGGGACCTGACCTCCCGCGAGACGCTGATGGCCTATTGCGCCCAGCATAAAATCCCGGTGGATTTTTCCGGCAAGAAGAAAAAATCGCCGTACTCCATGGATGCCAACCTGCTGCATATCTCCTACGAAGGTGGCAATCTGGAAGACCCCTACTGGGAGCCTGAAGAGGATATGTGGCGCTGGAGCGTGAGCCCCGAGGCCGCGCCGGACAAGCCGACCTATATCGAGATCGGCTACCAAAATGGCGATCCGGTAACGCTTAACGGCGAGGCCCTGAGCCCGGCGACCATGCTGGCCACACTCAATAAACTCGGCGGCGACAACGGCATCGGTCGTCTGGACCTGGTTGAAAACCGCTATGTGGGCATGAAGTCTCGCGGTTGCTATGAAACGCCCGGCGGCACCATTATGCTCAAGGCGCACCGCGCGATCGAGTCGATCACCCTGGACCGCGAAGCGGCTCACCTGAAAGACGAGCTGATGCCGCGCTATGCCAAGCTGGTGTACAACGGTTACTGGTTCAGCCCCGAGCGCCGCATGTTGCAGACGGCGATCGACGAATCTCAGGGCTTTGTAAACGGCAGCGTGCGCTTGAAACTCTACAAGGGCAATGTGGTCGTAGTGGGGCGCAAGTCAGACAACTCACTGTTCGACGAGGCGATCGCCACCTTTGAAGACGACGCCGGTGCCTATGATCAAAAGGATGCCGAGGGCTTTATCAAGCTCAACGCTCTGCGTTTGCGGATTGCTGCCAACAAAGGGCGCTCACAGCTCTAAGGCTGGGCATTTGATAAAGGGGGCTGCGCAGCCCCCTTTTTTGACTGTGGCCGTCGCCGGCGTCACTGGCCGGCGTTTCCTAAACAACAATAGTAATGACGATATTGGCGCCGCGGCGCACTCCTCAGATTTGGGACTGTATTGATGATGGGATCAACCAAGGCTTTTGCAAAGACATTTACGCTGCTCGCCACAGCGGCGCTGGGCCTGGCGGCTTGCAGTGGCGATCGCGACTCCAGTGGTCGCAGCCTCAGCTATGAGCTCAACGCTCGGCAGTTCTTTGTTGAAGAGTCACTGGGCACGGTGCAGTTTAGCGGTGGCAATAGTTTGACGCTCGGTTTGTCTATCGGTAGCGGAGCTTTTCGCTCGGTCGATGAAGGCAATAATATTTTCTACACCCTCAGTGATCGCGGCCCAAGTTTTCCCTGTGCTGACAGCCAGCAGGTGATCGGTGTGAGTAACTTCTGTGCCGACAACAGCGGCACGGTCTTTGCGATCCCCGAGTTCGCGCCGCGCATTCAGAAGTGGAAGCTCAGCGGTATTGGTACCAAGCTGAGCCTGGAGCAGCTAGACACCATTGTGATTGGCGCCAGTCTCACTGAAGACGCCAATGGCCTGCCGAACCCGCAGGCTCAGGGCGGTGGTGAAAATGGTTACGATAATAACGGCACCGAGTTGAGTCGCAGTGTTAATGGCATCGACCCCGAAGCGCTGGTGCGCCTGAGTAATGGCCGCTTTTGGGTTGCGGATGAGTACGGCCCCAGTTTGCTGTTGTTGGATGAAGACGGGCGGATGTTGCGTCGCGAAGTGCCCGAGGGCCGCGCGGTGGACTATTCCTCGGCCAGTTACACGGTGAGTGAAGATTTCTTGCCGGGTATCCTCAGTCGCCGGCAGATTGACCGTGGTATTTCGGCCCTGGCGCTGAGTCCCGACAATCAATTTTTGTACTTTGTGATGGAGGCGCCGCTGGCCAACCCCAATATTAGCGCTGCGGCCGCTTCGCGGGTGGTGCGTATCGGCAAGCTGGCTCTCAATGAAGACGGCAGTATTGCCAGTATCGTCGGCGAGTACCTCTATCGCCTGGACAGCCCTGCGCAGTTTGCGACTAAGCATAATGGCCAGGGTGCATTGGACAACGGCGAGTTCGTCAGCCAGAGCGAAGTGACGGTGACGGAGGCGGCGGCGGTCGATGTCGACCACTTGGTGGTGGTCGAGCAGGCGCGTGGTGTCAGCAAATACTACCGGGTGAATTTGGCCAATGCGGTGAGTGTTCTCGGTAGCCAGTGGGACCAGGTGAATACTTCGCCCAGCTTGGAGGAGCAGTATTTGCTCGCCGATGTGCCCTTTGTTACCAAGCAGCTGGGCTTTGACAGCCTGAGCAAGCCGCTGCCAGCGGGTATCGATCCGCTGGGTGAGTACACCGAGGGCATGGCCTTGCTCAGTTCTAATTTTGTGGCGCTGGTAGAGGATAATCGTTACGGCGTTTACGATCAGAGCGCCGCTGGGCGCCGCAATCGCATTGCCGTGTTGCCGCTGGGAGCGTTTGTTATCAAAAGCGCCGCGCCAGTGCGCCCAAGCCTTAGCTACGAGCAGTCGGCCAGTTACAAGCGTGACGACGCGCAGCTGAACAGCGGCAGCGCGGAGATTGTCGCGGCCGATACGATTAATGATCAGTTGTTTGTCGTTAATGCGCAGCGCGGCAGTGTCGAGGTGTTGGATATTTCAACGCCGCTGTCACCGGTGTTCAGTGCCGAGCTGGATATTGCTGCGGCGGCGACTGATTCAGGAAAAAGCCTGGGGGCCGTGAACAGCGTGGCTACCGGCAGCGAATACGTGGCCGTCGCCATAGAAAACAGTGACCGCCAGCAAAATGGTATCGCGGCGCTGTACCGCTTGGATGATCTCAGCCTGGCGGCCACCTTCGAGGTGGGCGCAGGCCCGGATATGATTACCTTCGATCTGCTGTCGGGCCGAGTGCTGGTGGCCAATGAGGGGGAGCCCAGCGACGATTACAGCGTCGATCCAGAGGGATCGGTCACGCTGATTGATCTCAGTGATGGTGTGGATGCGGCAGCTGTTACCCAGATTGGTTTTAGCGAATTTAATGTCGGCGGTGCGCGCGCGGCCGAATTGCCGGAGGGCGTAAGAGTTTATGGCCCAGGTGCCAGCGTCGCGCAAGATTTGGAGCCGGAATATATCACCGTGGCCCTGACTAACAGGGAGGCCTTTGTCAGCTTGCAGGAAAATAATGCGGTGGCGGTGATTGATCTCAGCGAAGCGCGTGTCGACAGAATTCTGGCGTTGGGCACCAAGGACTTCGGCGTGCCCGGCAATGAATTGGACGTGAATGATAATGGCAGCGTCAGCATTGCTTCCTGGCCGGGCGTTGTCGGCATGTACCAGCCAGATGGCATCGGTGCCTACCAGAATGGCGGCAAGAATTTCTTTATTACTGCCAATGAGGGCGACGCGCGCAACTACACCGGCTTTTCTGAAGAGCGTCGCGCCAGCGAACTGGACGGAGTCAGTGGCCCGGCTATCGACCCCGCCAATCCCAGTGCTGCAGCGGCCGCTGACGACAGCCGTTTGGGACGTTTGAAAGTAAGCAGTGAAGCCGGCGATACCGACCAGGACGGCGACATTGATCAGATCAGCGCCTTTGGCGGCCGCTCATTTGCGATCTGGGATGAAAATGGCAATTTGATATACGACTCCGGTGCTGATATTGCCCGCCTAACTGAAGTCTTGTTGGGGAGTAATTTCAACGAGCGCGATGAGCGCAGCGACGACAAGGGTGCTGAACCCGAGGGGCTGAAGTTAATTGCCAGCCTTGGTCGCGTGTATGCCTTTATCGGCTTGGAGCGCACCGGTGGTGTGGCGATATACGATGTGAGCTCGCCCTACGGCGTGCAGTTTGTGCAGTATGTGAACAACCGCAATTTTGCCGCTGATCTGCAAAATGAAACGGGTGATGTTGGTCCGGAAGGGATCACTGGTTTCTTGAAAGACAGCGTTGGCTATGTGGTGGTTGGCAATGAAGTCAGTGGCAATGTGCGTATCTTCCAGCTCGATACCGGTGCCGAGGAAGAATAAGCTAGCGGTGAAAAACGCCTAAGATTTCACCGGCCGCTTTTGCAGCTTGCGCTGCAGGGTGCGCCGGTGCATGCCCAGCTGTCTCGCAGTCGCCGAGATATTGCCGTCATTGTCTTTCAGTGCCTGTTGAATATGTTCCCAGGTGAGCCGCTCCAGAGAGGGGGCGCCACTGGGTAGCGCAGTGGCGTCGGTATTGTCGCTGCGATGCTCTTCCAGTGCGGCGAGAATGGCCGCTGTGCCTGCCGGTTTTTGCAGATAGTTGTCGGCGCCCAGCTTGATGGCATCGACGGCGGTGGCGATGCTGGAGTAGCCGGTCAGCATCAGCATGCGAATGTCGGGAAAGCGCTTGCGCAAATAGGGGATGATCGACAGTCCCGATTCCTGGTCAATTTTCAGGTCGACAACCGCATAGTGAGGGCTGAATCGCTGGCAGCAGTCGCGGGCTTCGCTGAGGGTGTTGGCGATCTCGGCGCGATAGCCCTTGCGTTGCAGAGAGCGTTGCAGGGCCTGGCTGAAGGCCAGGTCGTCGTCGATAATGAGAAAGTGTTTCTCGCTCATCCCTTCCTCCAGTTGTTCATCATCGCGCAATCACTCCGCCAGTGGTATGGCGATGGCCGACAGCGGCAGGCGAAGCTCAAGCCGGCTGCCGCCGCCAGCGCGGCGCTGCCACTGCAGCCGCCCGCCGCAGCGCTCGGCGGTGGCGTGGCTAAGCAGTAGTCCCAAGCCAAGGCCTTTGCCCTTGGTGCTGACATAGGCGCGGTGTATCCGCCCTTCGGCGCCGGGCAGGCCGGGGCCGCGGTCGGTGATGGCAATGCACAGCTCGTCGTTGTCGCGGCTCACCGTCAGGGCGACATCATCGGGGCTGGCATCGGCGGCATTATTGAGCAAGTTTAGAATGCTCTGGCTGACAGTGCCGTCCAGGGCGATATCCAGCCCGGCGCAGTCCGTGGCGATATTGAGCTGGGGCTCGCAAGTGGGGCGCATCAATCGCCAGCGATCAATAATGTTGGCGAAATAATCGTTTAGCGACACTGGCTCGGCCTGTTGGGCGCTGAGGTCGCGGGCGGTGCTCACCAGCTTGTCGAGGATCTGCTTGCAGTGATCCACTTGTTCACCGAGCGCCAGGGCGTCGCTGGCAACCTCCGCGTCGGCGCTGTCCTGTAGATCTTCGCTAATGACCTTAATGGTTGCCAGCGGTGTGCCCAGCTCGTGTGCGGTACCCGCGGCCAGCGTGGCCACGGCCAGTAGCTGCTCGTCTTGCAGTTGACGCTCGCGAACCAGGGCGAGCTCGTTTTCCTTGCGCCGCAGGCTGCGGGCCATGGCGGAAACAAAGTAGCTGATCAACAGCGCGCTGACTACGAAATTCATCCACATGCCCAGGGTGTGCATATTGAGTGCCGAGCCGCCCTGCAGATGTTGGGCGTGGGGTTCCAGCGGCGCCAGTGGCACAAAAAAGAATAGCAGCAGGCTGTAGGCCGTGAGCGATAGCAGCCCCAGTGCCCAGGTGTAGCGCAGCGGTAGGGTGGTGGCCGATACGCACAGTGGCACCAGTAAATACGAGATAAAGGGATTGCTGCTGCCGCCGGAAAAATACAGCACCGCGGTAAAGGCGAGAACGTCGGTGCAGAGTTGGACAAACAGCTCCAGCTCGGTAACCGGCCAGCGCTGGTAGCTGCGCCACCAGCAGAACACCGCAAAAAGCGCGGTGACCGCCAGCAACAGCTCCAGTGTGACATAGGGCAGCAGCCAGCCGAGCTGGACCTTGGCGAATTGCAGAGCGGCAATCTGGCCGGCGATCACCACGCTGCGGATCGCGCACAGGCGGCGCAAATTGGCGGTCTCGGAATTCACGGTGAGGCTCCAGAAAAAGGTCGAGTATAGCGCCTGCACCCGTGGTGCTCACCTGTTGCGACATTATGTCGCAGGGCTGTGGTGCGGCGATTTGCTACCATGGCGGCCATTTCGCGTTTGCTGAATTGAGCTTGTGCCGATGCCTCTATGTCAACGCTTTGCCCGCAGCGTGGTCGCGCTGGCATCTGTCGCCGGCGTGCTGCCGGCACTTGCCCACAGCGGCGGGGCGCCGGTCAGCAGCTTAGGCGCGGCGGCTCATGCGCCCATCGGCGTGATGGGCGACCACATCCACAAAGCCGGCGAGTGGATGCTGTCCTACCGCTATATGACGATGTCGATGGGCGGCAATCTGGACGGTGGTGATTCGCTGTCCGCGCGGCAGATTAGCGGCACGATGATGAATCCGGGCCAGTATATGGTTGCGCCACAAAGCATGGACATGGACATGCATATGTTTGGTGCCATGTACGCGCCCAGCGACACCCTCACGCTGATGGTCATGCTGCCTTATCTGCGCAATGAAATGGACCATGTCACGCGGATGGGCGTGTGCTTCACTACCCAAAGTCGCGGTTGGGGCGACGCCAAAGCTACGGCGCTGCTGAGTCTTTATCAGTCGCGCGATGGCGCGCATCGCCTGCATGCCAACCTCGGTGTAAGCCTGCCTACTGGCAGCATCGACGAGCGCGACGACACCCCTGCGCAGCGTAATGCCAAGCTGCCCTACGGCATGCAGCTGGGTTCGGGCAGTGTTGATTTATTGCCCGGCGTGACCTACAACGGCTTTGCTGACAATGTGAGCTGGGGTGCTCAGTTGGCGCTGACCCTGCGTAGCGATTACAACGACAATGATTACCGTCTCGGCAATCGCGCCCAGCTCAGCGGCTGGTTGGCACACAGTTTTTCGTCGGCACTGAGCAGCGCGCTGCGCCTGACGCATACTGCCTGGGGCAATATCGACGGCGCGCGTGACGACCTGAATCCAATGATGGTGCCCACTGCCGACCCCGATGCCCAGGGCGGTGAGCGCAGCGAGCTATCGCTGTCGGTTAATTACCTGTTCTTGAAAGGGGCGGCGAAAGGCCATCGTCTGGCGCTGGAATACAGCGAGCCGGTATACCAGCAGTTGGACGGCCCGCAGATGGCGCTGGATTCAACCTTGACGGCGGGTTGGCAATACGCGTTTTAGCTTAGCGGCCGGGCTGGCGGTCAGTGCAGTCGACGTGCAGTGTGCTGCGCTCAGCCGAGCGCGGCTTAGTCATTGCGGTGTGGGCGCCGCTGTTCTAAGCAACTTGTACAGTGGGCGGGCTGTGGTATTATCCGCCGCGTTCTAAAGGTGCCTGTCGACGCAGATATTGTGTCTGGCAAGTTAAACGGGAAGTTTGGTAAACCGCTTCGGTGAATCCAACGCTGCCCCCGCAACGGTGATCATTTCGATGAGAGCCCGATACCGGCCTTTAGAAGTTAACTGCAATGAAGCGGAGGGCTTCATGCGTTGGACTTCTTCTGCCAGTCACGGCCAGCTGTCGAATTCCCTCGTCCCCTCCCTCATGCGTTTTTGTTTTTACGTTTGAGGTTACAACATGAAAAATACCCGTCGTTTACTGCTTGGCAGTGGACTGCTGTTGTGTGTGCCGGTGTTTGCCGAGCACCTTCAGCTTGAAGAGATGTCGGTGGTCGCCGACAAAGAAAAAGCCGCCG
>NZ_JBFIGO010000044.1:0-22892 GCF_041602295.1 Spongiibacter sp.
CCCCTCGTGTAAGGGGCTCGTGCTTAAAATGCTTAATATACTATTTAGTCCATTAGCCGCATCGACAAATCAATCGCCCGCGCATGCTTTGTCAGGGCGCCTATCGAAATATAGTCCACGCCGGTTTCGGCGATAGCTGCCAGAGTTTCCTTGCTGACATTGCCCGAGGCTTCGAGCTTGGCGCGGCCTGCGGTGAGCTGCACACCTTCGCGCATGTCGTTCAGGCTGAAGTTGTCCAGCATAATAATGTCGGCGCCTGCTGCGAGGGCTTGTTCAAGCTCTGTTATCGATTCCACTTCGACCTCTACCGGTTTTCCGGGGGCCAGTTCGTGGGCGGTGCTTACCGCTTTGTCGATGCCGCCGCAGGCGGCGATGTGGTTTTCTTTAATAAGAAAGGCGTCGTAGAGGCCGATGCGGTGGTTGTGACAGCCGCCGCAACTCACCGCATACTTTTGCGCGGTGCGCAGGCCGGGAATGGTTTTGCGGGTGTCGAGCAGTTTGACCGGGGTGTGGGCAACAATGTCGGCGTACTCCCTGCAGATGGTGGCCGTGCCGGAAAGCAGTTGCAGAAAGTTGAGGGCGCTGCGCTCGCCGGTCAGCAGAGCGCGGGCGCTGCCGCTAAGCTCAAACAGTGTGGTGTCCGGCGCAACGCTCTGGCCGTCTTCTACCTGCCATTGAAGTGTGACCGACTTATCAATTTGTTTAAAAACTTCATCGACCCATTCGCGGCCGCAGATCACTGCCTGCTCGCGGCTGATCACGCGCGCCTTGGCTTGTTCGCTTGCAGGGATAAGCATGGCGGTGATGTCGCCGCTGCCGATATCTTCTTGCAAGGCCGCGCGCACAGCGCTTTTGCGGTCATTGATCAGGGCGTCGAAAAACTGCATGGCAATAGTTCCACTATCTATGGTATTTATTAATATAGCTGCGCTATGCTTTATCGGCGGCGGCAATGGCACAGTCCGATCTCTCGCCCTAGGTAGATTCCCCTGCTGGTGAGAGTGAAATGGCAGCTGCTATAAAAAGTTTAACAGGACAGCAGCGATAATGTATTTGGCCGCTGTTCAGGGCTCGCGGAGTGTAGCAAGTTGATGGCGCCAGGTGTAGCCGGCATGCATATATGGGTATGTCGCTACTGACGGGGTAACGTCACTTTGGTATAACTGTGTGACCTAGCAGGCCTTTTTTTGGGCTGAACAGTAAATGCGAGGCGGCATTTACCGAAGTCGGGGTGCGGGACTGCTAGTATCAGGCTGCGGATAGCTGAGAACAATGCGCACAACAAATACAGTATCGGGATAACACTGGCAGAGCGAAGATGGCGGATAAATCTAATAACATCGTGGATCTAACCACCCGGCGTGAGGCGGCGGAGCCCCCCGCGTCGACTCGCGCTCGCGACTTGCCACCGGTCTTGGCTGCGCTGCAAGAGAAATGCGAGCTGTTTCTCAGCGAGCGACTGACCGGTTTGCTGGACGATGTGGATGACATGTTGTTCGAGCTGGCCGATGAGGCGAGTAGCGCCAAGGAGCAGCACCTTTACTTTGATTCGATGCGCGAAATTCGTGTTCATCGCCAGCAAGTCGAAAAGAATTTTATCAGCGGGCTTCGCAACAATTTTGCCAGGGAGCTGCAGACCGCAGTGGATGGCTCTGCCGAGCACGGCCGCGCTAAGTTGAAGCTGCTTGAATCCGATGCCCTGGAAGAGCTGGTGGCGATAGAGGGCATGGCTAAGAAGGCCGAGCGTCGCTATCTGCAAGAGTTATGGCAGCTGTGTACGGCGTGGCAGCACAGTGTCGGCGGCGATGCGATAGCCGCTGCGGAACTGCCGATGGGGCCGGCAAAGATTGCCAAGGCCTTGGGTGAGTCTTGCAAAGATTTGAATGTCGACATCAAGGCGCGTTTGGTCTTATTTAAACTGTTCGATACCAAGATTGTGTCGCGCTTCGACGAGTTGTTCGCAGTGCTGGTGCCCGTGCTGGAATCTCAGGGACTGTCGCTGGACAGCCTGAGTAAACCGACGACGGCAAAGCAGGAAAATGCGCCCCAAGATCTCGGTGCAATGGGCAGTAACTCTGCTGAGGGGGGAAGCCAGCAGGCTGTTCCGCCTGGGGAGCTTGTCAACCAGCTGATAGATGCGCTGGATAAGGCACTTGATGGCTCTGCGTCTGCGGACGCTCCGACGCTTTCTAAGCCGTCGTTTATGGTGGCGCTGCAGGACATGCAGAACGAGCAGTTCAGCCACTTGAAAAATCGCGGGGCTGCTAATGATGATGGCGCTTTTCAGCAGATTTCTCAAAAACTGGTCTCGCGCCTGCAGCAAGTTAGCCGGGTGTCACCGGGCGATGCTTCGGCACTATCGGTTGAGCGAGATCAAGACACCATTCATTTTGTCGGCACATTGTTTCAATACATGCTCGAAGGTGACGGCCTGTCCGACCCGCTGAAAAGTTTGCTTGCGCACTTGCAAATTCCCATCTTGAAAATGGCAATGCTCGATAAGAGTTTTTTCAGCCGCGAGGAGCACCCTGCGCGCAAATTGCTCAGTGCGATTGTGGGGGCGGGTATTGGTTGGTCTCCGGTGTCTTCGCCAGAGAAAGATCCGCTGTACAAGAAGCTTGAAGAAGTGGTGATGCGGGTGCTTGGCGACTTTGGTGTCGACAGCCAGGTGTTTGTCGATGTCCTCAGTGAGTTCAGCCGCTTTGTGGAAAAAGCACAACGCCGCGCAGAGCTGGTGGCCCAGCGCACTGTTAATGCAGAGGGTGGCAAGGCCACAGCCGAAGCTGCCCGCGGTTATATCAGCGGTCTATTGGATGAGAAGTTGGCCGGTAATAGTTATCCGGTAATTGTCAGTAAAATCGTCAAGGATGGCTGGAGTAAGGTGCTGTTTCTGTCTTATGTGCAGTCGGGACCAGAGAGTGCCAGCTTTAGAGACGAAGTCGAGTTTGTTGAGCGCCTGCTGTGGAGTGTGGCGCCCAATAATGCGCCCGAGCACCGCAATGAGTTGATTGCCGCTTTGCCAGTATTGATCGAGACGCTGCGTTTGGGTTTCAACCGGGTGTCCTTAAACGCCTTTGAAACAGGGCAGTGGTTCGAGCAGCTTGAGCGGCTGCACATGGCCAAGCTGAACCGTCGGCCGCAGCTGGACAGGTCGTCCGGCGCTGTTAGCGGTGCAGAAACTGAGGAGTTGGCACACCTGGATGCAGCGCTGTCAGAACTCGATGACGCTGGCCAAGCCGAAGTTGATGAGGCTGAATTGTTGGCGCAGCAACAAGCTGCAGCGTTGGACTCCTTGCGGGTCGGTAACTGGGTGGACCTGCGTCAGGATGACAGCAAAATGCTGCGGTGTCGGCTGGCGGCGGTGATCAACGGCATTGGCAAGTATATTTTTGTCAATCGCGCGGGCATCAAGGTGGCCGAGTACAATCGTGCGACTTTGGCGCAGGCCTTGGCGGATGGTGATCTGCTGCTTATTGACGACGACCGTATGTTTGACCGCGCCCTTGAGTCGGTCATCAGCAATCTGCGCGATATGAATGACAAGCCGCTAGCCTAAGCTTTCACTGTTTTTTCTCTTTTCACAGTTTGTGCCTGGGCTCTATTGGGTCTGGGGCCAGTGTCGCGCTTTAACCCCTCAAGGCTATTTCGATTCCCGCCCTCTGCCCTCGCCTGCTAAACTGCCACTCATAAAATTAGGAGCGGCAATGTATAGCATTGACAGCGATGGCTGGTTTGAGCACGCCTGCAAATGTCCCTCGGACAACTTCAATGAGCGACCACTCGGTGAAGAGGTCAGCTTGTTACTGATACACAATATTAGTCTGCCTCCGGGCCAGTTTGGCACGGGCTGTGTTCAGCAGTTTTTTTGCAATACACTGGACTGCACTCGCCACCCGGAACTGCAGGAGTTGGCGGACCTGCGGGTGTCGGCACATGTATTCATCGACCGTCAGGGCAAGAGCTTCCAGTTTGTTTCGCTGTTGCAGCGCGCCTGGCACGCCGGTGTGTCCGCATTTGATGGCCGTGAAAATTGTAATGATTTCAGCATCGGAATTGAGCTGGAAGGCGAGGACCATCAAGCGTATAGCGCCGCTCAGTATCGCGAGCTGGCGGCAATAACCATCGCCTTGCAGCGACGTTTTCCTGCCATAACACTGCCCCGTATTGCCGGGCACTGCGATGTGGCGCCGCAGCGAAAAACCGACCCCGGTCCCGCGTTTGACTGGCATTACTACCGGGCACTAATCACCGCTCAGAGCTGAGAAGAGGCTGGGTGGCAACAGAGAGACTGACTAGAAGATGGAATTTTTTGCGATTCTAATTGCATGGGCAGCGGTACAGTTTTGGGGCAGTGGAGCACTGCTGCAGCACGACAGCTGGCTGCCTCATTACCGCCGCATGTTGCGTTATATTCCGCAGCCGCAACTGCGCTTGGCGGTGTTTGCTATGGCCCCGGTGCTGTTGATTGCGCTGTTGGTGTGGCTGTTGGGGCCCTTGGTTTTCGGTCTACCGCTGTTTCTACTCAGTGTGGCGGTATTGCTCTACAGTCTGGGACGAGGTGACTTTCATATTCAGTTGCGGTTATATCTCAATGCCTGGCGGCGCGGCGATCTTGAAGGGGCCTTTCTATACGGCCAGCACTTTAGCTCCGAGCTTTGTGATAGCGGTGCGGACAATGCTCTGCAAATGCACAATGCTGTGCGCAAAGCGGTGTTTTACCAGGGCTTCGAGCGCTGGTTTGCAGTGGTGTTTTGGTTCTTCTTGCTCGGTCCTGCGGCGGCGCTGCTATATCGCCTGTTATTTATAACCAGCCAAGATGCGCTGGTCAGCCAAGATGAGCGCGATCTAAGTAAAACCCTGCTGTATTACCTGGAGTGGGTGCCGGTGCGCCTACTGGGCTTTGCCTTTGCCTTGATTGGCGATTTCGAGGGCAGCTTTAGCCGGTGGCGGGGGATGCTGTTAAGCGAATTGCCCAGTGACGAGTACCTGAATGAATTGGGTAGCGGTTCGCTGCCGTCGGTTGTTGATGCCGAACTCGATGGTGAGCGCTTCGTGCAGCAGGCGGCCGATGAATTGCAGGCGGTGCAGCAATTACTGTCGCGTAGCTTGTTGTGTTGGGTTGCGGTGATGGCGCTGATGCAGCTGTTCTAATGCGTATTGGTGTGGATCTTGGAGGCACTAAAATCGAGGTGCTTGCTCTGGATGGCTGCGGCGAAGTGCTGTTGCGGCGTCGTGCAGCGACCCCCGCCGGTAGCTACTCGGCAATTCTTGAAACGATTGCCGGCTTGGTTGAAGGCCTAGAATCCGAGCTTGGCGAGGTGGCTTCTGTTGGCGTGGGCTCTCCCGGCGCAGCGTCATTAAAAACCGGCGCCATGAAAAACTGCAATACCACCTGCCTTAATGGCCAGCCACTGCAGGGTGATCTGTCGGCGAGACTGGGGCGCGAGGTGCGCCTGGCTAACGACGCGAATTGCTTTGCGCTGTCCGAAGCCGTTGACGGCAGTGGTGCCGAGGCTACAACCGTGTTTGGCGTTATTCTTGGCACTGGGGTTGGCGGCGGCTTGGTGGTGAATAAACAGCTGTTGGTGGGTGGTAATGCCATTGCCGGAGAATGGGGCCACAATCCGCTGCCAGGGGCTTTCGAGGACCGGCCCTGTTACTGCGGGCGTCGCGACTGCATTGAAACCTATCTCTGTGGAGCTGGGCTGCTGACGAGCTTCCGGCGTCACGGTGGCCGGGCAAGCAGCGTAGAGCAGTTGGTCGCGCTGGCCGACAGTGGTGATGCCTGTGCCGGCGAGGTATTGGAAAATTATTGTCGCGCCCTGGCGCGGGCTTTGGCGCTGGTGATCAATATTGTCGACCCCGAGGTCATCGTGCTCGGTGGTGGTCTGTCCAATATTCCCCTGCTGTACCGCCGAGTGCCCGAGTTGTGGGGGCAGTGGGTGTTTAGCGACGAGTGCCGCAGTCGCCTGCTGCCGGCGCGTTACGGCGATAGCAGCGGCGTGCGCGGGGCGGCCTGGTTGTGATAGCTCACTGAGTTAGCGTTTATCGGCGGGCTGCCATAACACCTCGTCGCCGCCGTTGCGTCGCGCCAGCAGCCGGGCCATCACAAACAGAAAGTCGGATAAGCGATTCAAGTACTGGCGGCTGGTGTCATTCACCTGATCTTCACGACTCAGTGCCACCAAGCTGCGCTCGGCGCGCCGGCAAATGGCGCGCGCTAAATGGCACAGCGCGGCGGGCTTGCTGCCACCGGGTAAAATAAAATTCTTCAGCGGTGGCAGGTCTTCGTTGAGGGCGTCCAAGCTCTGTTCCAGCTCGCCGATGCGCTCGGCGTTGACCAGGGTATAACCCGGCACGGCCAATTCTCCGCCGAGATCAAATAAGTCGTGTTGGATGCGTGACAGCAGGGCGGCAAAATCGTCTTCGGCCGGCAGCTCGGCAATCAACAGGCCGATTTGTGAATTCAGTTCATCGACATTGCCAATCGACTCCATGCGCACATGGTCCTTGTTTATCCGCGAGCCATCGCCCAAGCCGGTGCTGCCGTCGTCGCCGGTGCGAGTATAAATCTTGGATAAACGGTGTCCCATATTTCCCTCTGCTTGTTGCTGTCTTGTAGAATGAAGCGCCGGCGTTCTGAGTGGTGGCCGACGTAAAGTATACGTGACTTACCGGCCTCGGGCAGCTCAGCACCGGTCAATAACATAATAAGGAGTCAGGGTGCTGGAATTGTATTTGGGGGGCGCACGCTCCGGGAAAAGCCGTTTGGCTGAGCAGCGCGCCTGTGCCAGCGGTCGTGAATTGGTGTATATCGCCACCGCGACCGCCGGCGATGCAGAGATGGCGGCGCGTATTGCTCATCACCGTCAGCAGCGCGCCGGTTGCGGTTGGCAGACAGTCGAAGCGCCGGAACAGCTTTGTACCGCCATAGCCGATCATGCCGGGCAAGACCGCTGCGTCTTGGTAGATTGTCTTACCCTGTGGTTGAGCAATTGGCTGGGCCGGGATGACGCGGCGCAGTGGCAGCGGGTGCGCACGGCATTTCTGCAATGTATTCAGCAGCAGGCGGGGCAGTTAATTCTGGTCAGTAATGAAGTGGGGCAAGGGGTTGTGCCCATGGGTGAGCTGACGCGGCGTTTTGTCGACGAGGCGGGGCGCCTGCACCAGGACATCGCCGCTGTTGCCGACCGCGTGGTGTTTGTTACCGCCGGCCTAGAACAAACTTTAAAAGGATAAAATTGTGAGTGAATGGTATCTCGAGGCCGCGCCCGAGCCCAATGAAGAAGTCCGTTTGGCGGCGCAGCAGCGCCAGGACAATTTAACGAAGCCGCGTGGTTCGCTGGGTCGTCTGGAAGACGTCGCCGTACAATTGGCGGCGATACAGGGCACGGTAACACCTAAACTGGATCGCGCTTTTATTGCGGTATTTGCTGCCGATCACGGCGTGGCCGCCGAGGGGGTGTCGGCCTATCCGCAGACGGTGACCGCCGAGATGGTGAGAAACTTCGCCAACGGTGGTGCCGCCATCAGCGTACTGGCGAAAAGTCTCGGGGCAAAATTCCAGGTGGTGAATACCGGTACGGTCTACGCCATAGAAGACTTGCCCAATGTCGTCGACCGGCGCGTCGCTGCCGGAACGCAGAATATGTGCGTGACCGAGGCGATGGACCGCGAACAGTGCCTGGAGGCCTTCGCCGTCGGTCGCGATATTGTCGACGAGGCTGGCGATATCGACATCTTCCTCGGCGGTGAAATGGGCATTGGCAACAGTACCTCGGCCGCCGCCTTGGCGGTGGCGCACACCCGCCTGTCGGCCACGGCCATGGTCGGGCGCGGCACCGGCATCAGCGAGCAGGGCCTGGCGAAGAAGGCGGCGGTGGTGACGCGGGCGATGTCCCGTCATCTGCCGCATATGAAAGACGGCGTGGAAACCTTGCGGCGCATTGGCGGGTTGGAAATCAACGCCCTGGTTGGCGCCTACATCCGCGCCGCGCAAAACGGTATTGCGGTCTTGGTCGACGGCTATATTTGCACCGCGGCGGCCATCTCGGCGGTCAAGGTTAACCCCAGTATTCGCCCCTGGTTGTTTTTCTCTCACTGCTCGGCAGAGCCCGGCCACAAGCGCCTGCTGGCCAAAATGGACGCCCTGCCGCTGTTGGAATTGGATCTGCGTTTGGGCGAGGGCAGTGGCGCGGCGCTGGCGCTGCCCATCATGCAGTCCGCCTGTCGCCTGCACAATGAAATGGCCAGCTTCGAGCAGGCCGGTGTGAGTCGGGGTAACGATTAATGAGCGTCACCACCAGTCGTATTGACCTGTTGCGCCACGGCGCCTGCGAGGGCGGCGAAATCTTTCGCGGCAGCACCGATGTGGCGCTGAGCGCGCAGGGTTGGGGGCAAATGCGCGACAAAGTAGCGGCGGTGAGCGACGGCTGGGATCGCATTATCAGCTCACCCCTGCAGCGTTGTGTGCGCTTTGCTGAGGAGTTGTCAGAGCAGCGCGGTATCGCCTTGAGCGTTGATGACAATTTGCGCGAAATTCATTTTGGCGACTGGGAGGGCCTGCCCCACAGCGAGGCCCAGCAGCGCGACCCCGAAGTCTGGCGGCAGTTCTGGCAGTCGCCGGAACAGGCCAGCCCGCCCAATGGCGAGGCCATGAGCGATTTCTGCGCGCGCATCACCAGTAGCTTGGATCGCATCGCCGAGCGCCATCAGGGCGAGTCGCTGTTACTGGTGGTACACGGCGCGGTTATTCGCGTGATGATCTGCCACTGGCTGGGTATGCCGATGGGCGCAATGACGCGGCTGTCGGTGCCCTATGCCGGCCTCAGCCGCTTTCACATCTATCGCCAGCCCGGTCGCGAGCCCTGGGTGCAGTTGCACAGCCACGGTTAGCGCGACGGCTGTATTACCGGTGCCGACAGCGCGCGGCTGCCGCTGATATACCACTTGCCATCGCGACGAAAGAATCGGTATTCGGCGTGGTGGCGCTGGGTTTCGCCGGCGGCGAAATTGCCGAAGCTGCTTTCGTACTGCCGGTATTCCATCTTGTCGGGCGACAGCTGTCGTTTTTCGGCTACGCTGGCTAAGTCGTCGGCAAAGTACAGGTAGATATACACCTCGGCGCTGCCGCGCTCGCCTTCGTCCTGCTTGCTCAGAATACTGATTTCGCGCAGCTCAAAAAATGCCGGTTCGGCCAACCCTTCAATATTTTTTTTCAGCAAGTTTTCAATGGTGTAATCGGTGAAGTCGATGGGCTTGCTGCAGGCGCTTAGGCTTGCCAGCAGGCCGATCAGCAACCACGACCGCGCATGGCCGCCAAACAGGTATCGCATCATAAGGCTCTCTTTGGAAACAGGGTTGTCATATTAGGGCGTTAGGCTCACGGCGTTCACTGATGAGCGCAATATCAGTCTGTGAGTATCTCCATGGATCGTCGACTTTTTGTCAAAGTCATGACCGCCGCCAGTCTCTGCACGTCCATACTGACAGCCTGCAGCGGTGGGGGCAATGACAGCCGCTGGCCAATCTGCATATGAAATACAGCGAGCTGAAGAGCAAGGGCTTTGTGTTAATCGCTGTCAGCCGCGAGCGCAGCCAGGCTGAATTTTACTACGCCGCCGATATCAGCCGCGCCGATCAGTCGGGGGGATGGACGAGGTGAAAACCCTTGTGGTGCAAGCGGGCAGCAGTCGCCTGTCGGCAGATGGGCCGCTGTCCCAGCCGCGCCGCCAAACCATGGCCCTAGCGGCATAGCTAACGTGCGGTGTCAGTCGCGAAGCAGGCGTTCTAGGTCCAGGTGTTGTTCCACACAGTCGGCCACGCGGTTGAGGTTGGCTTCAATCAGCGCGTCGTAGTCAAAGTCCTGTTGCTGGCGGGCGCCCGCCCAGTCCAGCAGCAGTCGCCGCGCCGCGTCGTCGTCAAACAGGCCGTGAATATAGCTGCCCAGCAGCTGGTTGTCGGCGGAGACCGCGCCGTCAGGGCGGCCGTCGATGTCGGCAAAGGCCTGTGAAAGCGCTGCTCCGCGGCTCACCCCGGCGTGAATTTCATAGCCGCGAATGCTGCTGCGCTGGCCGTTGAGCGTGCAGTGGCCCGTCACCTGGCGCAGGGTTTTGTCGGCGGCCAGGGTGGTGTCGAAGTCGAGCAGGCCCAGGCCGTCACTGCTGCCCGCCGGGCCTTCTATCCCCAGTGGGTCGTGGATGGCGCTGCCGAGCATTTGAAAGCCGCCGCAAATGCCCAGTACCTTGCCGCCGTAGCGCAGGTGACGAAGCAGTTGCTCGGCCCAGCCGTTGTTGCGCAGCTGTTGCAGGTCGCCGCGCACACTCTTGCTGCCGGGCAGAATCAGCAGGTCGCAGGCGGGCAGTGGCTGGCCCTTGCGGACAAACTGTAGGTCGATATTGGGGTGCAGGCGCAGGGCGTCGAAGTCGGTGTGGTTACTGGTGCGCGGCAGCACTGGCACCGCCACCCGCAGCGCGGCGTCTGTCAATTGCTGGCTGGCATCTATGGCGTCTTCGGCCTCTAGGTGCAGGTCGTGCAGATAGGGCAGCACGCCCAGCACCGGCTTGCCGGTGCGCGCCTCCAGCCAGTCCAGCCCCGACTGCAACAGGGCGATATCGCCGCGAAAGCGGTTGATCACAAAGCCGGCGACCCGCGCCTGCTCGCTGGCTGACAGCAGCTCCAGTGTGCCGACCAAGTGGGCAAATACACCGCCGCGGTCGATGTCGGCGACGATAATCACCGGGCAGTCCACGGCCTCGGCAAAGCCCATATTGGCAATGTCGTTGGCGCGCAGATTAATCTCTGCCGGGCTGCCGGCGCCTTCTACCACAATCCAGTCGTACTGCTGGCTGAGTCGCCGGTGGGAGTCCAGCACCGCGCGCCGCGCGGTGGCCTTGTAGGCGTGGTAGTCCTGGGCTTCCATATTGCTCAGTGCCAGGCCGTGGATAATCACCTGGGCGCCGGTGTCGCTGTTGGGCTTTAGCAGCACTGGGTTCATATCGCTGTGCGGAGGCAGGCCGCAGGCGCGGGCCTGCACGGCCTGGGCGCGGCCAATCTCGCGGCCGTCGGGGGTCACCGCGCTGTTCAGTGCCATATTCTGTGGCTTAAACGGCGCGACGTTCAGGCCGCGGCGCTGCAGGGCGCGGCACAGCGCCGCCACCAGCACGCTTTTGCCGGCGTCGGAAGTGGTGCCCTGTACCATTAAGGTCTTAGTCATTTAGGGTATTAGTCATTTAGGGGTTCAGCCATTAAGGGGCTTAGCCATTGGCGTCATCGTCGGGGCGGCCATCGGCCTGCCAGCCGTCTTCCATAATCAGGTTGTCCAGCGCGCGGCGCTGGTCCCAGTGTTCGCTTTCCAGCATTGGCCGGTCGTAAAACTCGGTCACCGGTCCCAGGCAGAGCAGGGCGATGGGCTGGCTGCCGGCGGGCATATTCAGCAGTTGCTTTAGCGGCTCGGGTTCAAACAGCGACACCCAGCCCATGCCCAAGTTCTCGGCGCGGGCGGCCAGCCACAGGTTTTGAATGGCGCAGGCGGCCGAGGCCAAATCCATTTCCGGCAGTGTGCGGCGGCCAAAAATATAGCGCTGGCGCTGGTCGCACAGCGCCACTACTAACAGCTCGGCGCAGTCGCGAATGCCCTCGACCTTAAGCTGTAAAAATTCCTCGCCGCGCTCGCCCAGGGCCTCGGCAGACTGTTGAATTTCCGCCTGCACCAGTTGGTAGAGCTGGTCGCGCAGCGCCGGCTTGCGAATGCGGATAAAGCGCCAGGGCTGCATAAAGCCCACGCTGGGCGCGTGGTGGGCGGCTTCCAGCAGGCGGCGCAGGGTCGCCTCGTCAACACTGCCGCCAGCGAAATGGCGCATGTCGCGGCGCGCGGCAATCACCCGGTAAATGGCGTCGATGTCGCTTGGGCTAAAGTCAGTCTTCATCGCAGTAGGGCCTGTCGGTGCAGGGCAGAAATACTCGCTCGCCCTGATCTTCCAGTACCCGCAGGGGCTGGCGATACAGGCGCTCCAGCGCGGCGGTTTGCAGCATGGTGCCGGCCTCGCCCCAGCAGGCGCTGCCGTCGGGGTAGAGCAGCAGCAAATGGTCGCAGTAGCGCGCGGCGATATTAATGTCGTGCAGGCACAGCAAGACCGCGCTGCCGGCGGCGGCCTGCTCGCGCATCATGCCCATTACTGCCACCTGGTGGTGGAGGTCAAGGTGGTTGCCGGGCTCATCGGCCAGCCACAGGTCGGCCTGCTGGGTCATGGCGGTGGCAATGGCCAGGCGCTGCTTTTCGCCGCCGGACAGGGTGCTGACCAGTTGCTGCTCCTTGCCGGCCAGTTCCATGCGCGCCAGTGCCTCGCGGGCGATGGCCAGATCGTCGGCCGACTCCATGTCCCAGGCACTGAGAAAAGGGTGGCGGCCGATCATCGCCGACTCCAGTACCGTGGCCGGAAAACTGTCGGGGCGCTCTTGAAACACCACCGCCATTTGCTGGGCAATGTGGCGGCGGCGCTGCTGGCGCAGATCTCGGCCCTTAAGCAGCACGCGGCCGCTGCGCGGTTTGCGCAGACCGGCGAGGCTGTGTAGCAGGGTGGTTTTGCCGGCGCCATTGGGGCCGAGCACGCCCCAGATCTGGCCGCGGGCAATGCTGAAGCTCAGCGCACTGCCGTCGCCGCGCCCGGGGATGTCGATATGCAGCTGTTCGGCGGTCAACAGAATCTCGCGGCTCATCAGCGGCTCCGATACAGCAGAAACAGGAAGCTGGGCACGCCGAGCAGGGCGGTGATCACCCCGACGGGCAGTTGTTCGGGAGCAATAATGGTGCGCGCCAGGGTGTCGGCCAGGGTCAGCAGGGTGCCGCCGGCGAGGGCGCAGGCGGGCAAAATCAGCCGCTGGTCGTTGCCCAGTAGCAAGCGCAGCATATGCGGCACTACCAGTCCGACAAAGCCGATACTGCCGGCGGTGGTGACCGCCAGCGCGGTCAGCAGGCTGGCGGTGATATAAATGCCCCACTCCAGCGGTTTCACCGCCACACCCAGTGCGGCGGCCTGCAGCGGTCCGCGCGCCAGCACGTTCAAGCTGCGGCCCAGTGGCAGCAACAGCAGCGAAATCCCCAGTAGGGTAATCAGTGCCGGCCAGGGGCTGCGCGCGTAGGCCAGATCGCCCATCAGCCAGAACAGCATGCCGGGCAGGTTTTCGGTGGGCGCCACCGCCAGCATAAAGGTGATGACCGCGCCCCAGCCGGAGGCGATGACCACCCCGGTGAGCAGCAGACGGGTCGGGGTCCAGCTGCCGGTGCCGTGGGCCAGACCAAAGACGGTGACGGCCGAGACAATGGCGCCGACAAAGGCTGAGCCGGAGACTACCGCGCTGCCCAGGCCAGCGAGCATGGCGCTGAGCGCGCCCACCGCCGCGCCGCCCGACAGGCCCAGCACATAGGGGTCGGCCAGCGGGTTGCGCAGCAGGATTTGCATCAGCGCGCCGGCCACGGCCAATAGGCCGCCGGTGGCAAAGGCGGCGAGGCTGCGCGGCAGGCGCAGTTCAACAATCAGGGTGCGGTGCAGGGCGTCGCCACCGCCGTTGAGGACCTGCCAGAGCTCGCTGCTGTTAATGGCCACGCTGCCGGTGCTGACGCTCAGTGCCAGCGACAGCAGCGCAGCTAGGCCGAGCACCAACAAGGCCGGCAGCAGGCGCGGCAGGCTGCGTTCAGCGGCGGCCACGGGCGGTGTCCAGGTGTTGGCAGAGCAGGCGGGTACCGTCGAGCAGGCGCGGCGTAGGGCGCTGCAGGGTCGACGGCGGAATAAAAAACAAATTGTCGCGCTGCACGGCCAACAGGCCGCTGAAGCTGCGCCAGTCGTTTAGCCAGCTGTGATTTTCTTCGCCCATGCCACCGGCAATAATGGCCTCGGGGTTGGCGGCCAACACCGCCTCGTGGTCGATACGCGCCGCCAGCCTGGGCAGCTCGCCAAACACATTGACCCCGCCGCACAGGCGAGTGGCCTCGCTGATTAGGTGCTCGTCGTTAACGGTCATCAGCGGGTTGACCCAGATCTGCTGGAACACCGGCAGCGGGTCGGCGTGCTGGTACTGCCGACGCAGGGCTTCGATACCCTGCTGAAAATCGTCGGCGGCGGCATTGGCGCGGGCCTCGGTGCCGGCCAGTGTGCCCAGCCGGCGCAGCGTGCGGCTGACATCGTCAAAGCCGCGCAGTTCGCTGTAATACACCGTCAGCCCCAGTGCTTCCAGCTGCGCCAGCTGCTCAGTGGGGTTGCCACTGTGCCAGCCGATCAGCAGATCCGGTTGCAGGCTGATAATGCTTTCCAGGTCGAAGCGGTTGTAACTGCCCACGCGCGGCAGCGCCTTGGCGGCTTCCGGGTAATCGCTAAAGCTCACCGCGGCAATTAGCTGCTCGGCGGCGCCGGCGGCGTACAGCAGCTCGGTGGCACCGGGCGACAGGGCAATAATGCGCTGGGCGGGGGCGGGCAAGCAGATCGGCTTGCCGCGATCATCGCTGACGCAGCGCTGGCCGTCGGCCGCCGCCGATAGTGCCAGCAGCGCGCAGCACAGCGCCAGCAGCCATTTGCGCATTAAAATTCCACGCCCTTGCGGGCCTTGATGCCGCTGTGGAAGGCGTGCTTTTTGTTGTCGATCATCGACACCGTGTCGGCCAGCTCTTTCAGTGCCGGCGGCGCGCCGCGGCCGGTAATGATCACGCTCTGCTCGCGGGGGCGGTTGCGCAGCGCCTCGTACACGTCTTCGGCGTCGATATAGCCGTATTTGAGCATATAGGTCAGCTCGTCGAGCAGCACCAAGTACACTGACTCGTCGCGCAGTAATTCTTTGGTTTGTTGCCAAGCCAGTTGCGCGGCCTCGCGGTCGCGCTCGCGGCTCTGGGTTTCCCAGGTAAAGCCGGAACCCATCACAATAAACGGCACCTCGGGGCAGCGCTGCTGCAAGAAGTTGCGTTCGCCACAGTCCCAGGTGCCTTTAATAAACTGCACCACCGCCGCTTTGTAGCCGTGGCCAACACAGCGGATCACTGTACCAAAGCCAGAACTGGACTTGCCCTTGCCCGGGCCGCTGAGCACGATCAGCACCCCGCGCTCTTCGGTGGCCTGGGCCACCTTGGCGTCAATCAGCTCTTTCTTCTTTTGCATGCGCGCCTGATGGCGCTTTTCTTCTTCGTTCATGGTGAGCGGGCTCCGCGCAGAAGTTGCCGTTTGCCTTACGGGGCGTAGCTGATGCTCAGCAGTGCCTCGCGGCCGATGGACTCATAGTTGCCAAGGCTGAAGTGTCTGGCGCTGACATATTCCTTGTCAAACAGGTTCTTCACCGACAACTGCAGTTTTACACTGCTGCTGAGCTGGTAGGACAGGCCGGCATCAACCAGACCGTAGCCGGGCAGCTCGTCGCTATTGCTGGTGTTTTCATAGCGGTCGCTGACCAGGCGCAGGCTGGCATTAACGCCCCACTGCTGCCATTGACGGTCGACATCGACATTGACCTGGCTGTCGGCGCGGCGGCGCAGCTCTTTGCCCGAGTTATTGTCTTCGGTGTCGAGCAGAGTGGCGTTGGCTTCGATATGCCAGTGTTTGACCACGGTTGCCAGACCCAGCTCAATGCCCTCGATGGTTGCCGATTCAATTTGGTCGGGGCCAAAGGTGGCTGGGTTGTACTGAATCAGCTGTTCGACGTCATTAATAAAGTAATTGACGCTCCAGCTGCCCCAGCCCTGTTTGCCGCGCAGTTCCAGTTCGCGGTTGCGCGAACTTTCCGGCTTGAGTGCCGGGTTGCCGTAACCGGGGTAGTACAGGTCGTTAAAGGTCGGTGCGTTAAAGCCCTCGCCGTAGGACGCGATCAGCTTCATGCCTTTTGGCAGGTCGAGGCCGGCTGCGGCGTTGCGGGTATCGTGGGAACCGAACTGCTCGTTGCTGTCGTGGCGCCAGCCCACTACGTAGTCAATGCGGCCGAAGTCGGCCTGCCACTGGGCAAAACCGGCGTGGTTTTCGCGCTCGTCCTGGCCGTAACTCCGGGTGCTGTCGACTTCGTCGTTAATATACTCGCCGCCCAGGGTGAGCATATGGTGGCTGCCCAGTTGCCAGTCGTTTTGTACAGAGGCCTGCTTGCGGGTGGTATTAAAGGTATCGCCGCTGACGCCAGCAGCTTGGCCGGCAGGCTCCAGAAAGCGGTACTCAATGCTGCTGTCGTCGGTGGAGTGGCCGACTGCCACACGCAGCTGCCAGTTGTCTGTCAGCTGGAACTCACCACGCAATCCACCAATGCTAACGCGACTGTCGGAATAGGGTGCGCAGTCATATTTATTGAAGCTGCTGTCATAACAGCTGCCGTCGAAATCGCTCTCGCTGTCGCTTTGCTGGTACAGCGCAAACAGCTGGGCGCGGTCGTTAAGGCGGTGGCTGAGGCTGGCATTAATTGCCTGCTGCTCAAAGCCGTCGTCGTCGCCGTGGCGTCCCGCCTTGCTGGTGGTGTTGTCGATGCCGTCGGTTTCTTCATACAGGCCGCTGAGGCTGAACTGGGTGCGGGCGTCGCCACCGTTCACTGCGGCCAGTGTTTTGATGGTGCCCTGGGTACCCGCGCTGAGCTGCACAAAGGGCTTCACGCCATCGGCGTCGTGGTATTTCTTGGTGATGATGTTAATTACGCCGCCAATCGCCTCCGAGCCATACAGCGCAGAGCGGGGGCCGCGTACAATTTCAACGCGCTCGATCAGCTCGGGGGGCAGGTTGGTCAGCGACGGGCTGCCCAGGGTTGCCGAGCCCACGCGCACGCCGTCGACCAGCAGCAGCGAGTGGTTGCTCTGGTTGCCGCGTAAAAACAGGCTGGTGGACGCGCCGCGGCCGCCGTTGCGCACAAAGCTTACACCAGCGGCCCGCGACAGCAGTTCCTGCAGGTCTAGCGGGGCAATGCGCTCGATGTCGGCGCGTTCAAATACCGTTACCGGTGCCAGTACTTCGGCGATGCTTTGCTCGGTGCGGGTCGCGGTAACGACAGTGGTTTCAATATCGTGGTCGCCGGCGTCGGCGAGGCTGTGACTGCTCAGTGCCGTGAGCAGGGCAGCGCTAACAGCGAGTTGACGGTTTTTCATGGTATACCTCAAAGCTAATAACGGGCAGCAATGAGGGAGGGATAGAGGCAATATACAAGTATACGACCGCTGATGAAGCCCTCCGCTACATCGGGTGAATACTGATCAGGCCGGTTCCGGGCTCTCACCTTGCAGTGATTACCGTTGCGGGGGCAGCGTCGGTCTTGTCGAGGCTATCGACTCACCGAACTTCCCGTTTAACCCATTTGCACGTGGCTGCTGGGCACCTGACACAGGCGGCGCAACTCTAAGGCCGGCGGCAGGGCTTGTCAAATTTTAAGCGTTAGAGACCGGCGGGTGTGCCGGGCGAACGGGTGGCCTGAGTCCGTCGGCAGTTGCGGTCGTGCGCTTAGCCCCGGCTGTGGAACTGCAGCCGAAAGTCGGTCTGCTGCCACAGCCGGGCGGTGATCAGTACATGCAGGCACAGCAGCAGGCTGAAGGTCCATTCAAAGGCGTCGTCGGTGCGGTGATAGAGCGCCTCGGAAAGGGCAGAAATGGCCACGCTGGTCAGTCCGGTCAGCAGAATCAGCACCGCGCACTGCGCTAGCAGGCGCCGGCGCGCGAACTAGGGCGTTCAGTGGCCGAGGCAGTCAGTAAAAAGTCTGTCTCGGCGCAGTCGGTATGGCGGGGTCAGCGTGCAAAGCGCCGTTGTGTCACCTCGCCGTAGGCGCTATATATTACCGCCGCAGTGCACAGGAACAAGCCGCCGTACATACCCAGTCGATAGGCATGGCCCTGCTGGATATATATATCGGCAATCGGCATTACCGATAGTACCGCCAACACCCAGTAAAATGCGGGCAAGGCCATCACGCAGATCATGGTGAATATGCCCCACTCCTTCGCCAGTGCCTGGTCGCCACGGCGTAACGCCCAGCCCAGCAGCAGCGCAAACAGCAACGAACAGCTGCCGTTAAGCAAAAAGGGGGTGCCCGCCGCAAACGTGGCACTGCTGGGAGCGCCGTACCGCCAGCCCCAAAGCAACTGCACGGCGCCATCGGCCAGCGCGAATACCATCAAACCTGCCAACCAGGGACGTGCTGCGATCGCACTGCCCGCTGCCGGTTTAAGGAAGGTAATCTGCAAGAAGCGGATGCCGCACAGCATTGCCGCCAGCGTACTGATGGCATGAATAAGGCGGGACCACGACAGGCCGTCGCCCAGCACCGCCGTATCGTGGGCAATAACGGTGGCCGGGAGCATTTGCTGGGCCAGCGCCGACTGAGCCAGGCCGGGCTGCAACAGTGCGGTCCACAGCTGAGTAGTGATCGTCAGCAGCGCCAGGCCGATGGCTGTGTAGGTGAACGCCGTTTGCAGGGCTGGTGATATCGTCGGTTTAGTATTGGGTGTTAAGCGCTCTTTTTGCAGCCAGCGGTTCATACACAGCAGCGCATAGCCGATAAAAATACAGCTGGGAATCAATACCGCCGTGGCGACATAGTTGCTGATGCCCTGTGGCATATTGGGGAACAAGTTGGCGGCCCAGGTCCAGTTGATACGGGTAAAGGGGGCGGTTAATAGCAAGCCGTAGTTAAGCGCCATATAGGCCTGATGCTGGGCGTACTCCTTGCGCCACAAATGCCAGATCGATAGCCACAGCGTCAGCGTCACGCCAATGGCCAGAAACCACAGGCCAACGGTGAAGGTCAGGGTGTCATACATTTTTTCCAGTGGCGTCATCACCATGTAAGACATGGCCGCAATCATGCCCACCTGCGCCGCCACCATGTAGAGCATTCCGAAGCCCCGGTGCCAGCGCGGCGCGCGCTTGCGAAATGCTGGCCAGAATTGAAAGGCGCCGAACAGCATGCATAAGCCGCCCATCAGATTGTGGAAAGAGAGCGTGGCAATATGCGATTTCGGCATTTCCGAGTAGTAAATCAGCGTGTCATAAATACCGTTTTCGCCGTAAAGGGCTTCCGGAGCGCCACTCATTTTGCTGGCCAGCGGCAGCATTATGCCCGTGGACGTCCAATACGTTTTGGCGGCGTTGTCGGCGCGTCCGGCCAGTACTTCCTGTTGGGCAGCGATCCGGCCTTCGCGTATCGACGGGTCGTAAACTGCAGCAAAATTGCTGTGCGAGGCTTCGATGGCAGTCAAGGCGTAGAAACCCATTACCAAGGCGAAGATCAGAAAAACGCTAATCACCCAGCGCTGTGGCCGGCCGGCCTGATTCTTTGGCTGCGGCTCAAGTGAAACAGAAGAGTTGTGCATCGAGGTACCTTCGCTAGTTGGTTGGCTGGCAGACATCAGTAAAGCCAGGCCAGGCCATCACGTATCGCCCGGTGGGCGTCGCCTTGGATTATGTTGCCGTGAGAAAGAATGACGCGTTCAAACGGCCAGTTGAGCAATCGATTAATGCTGTCGCGGGCTCGGCGGCGATTCAGGTACAGCGGTCGCAGCAGTGGGTGCCAGCCCACCCTGCCCAGAATGCCTCCCAGCCGCAGATACCAGCGTGTGGGCGTATGCGTGCAGCGGTGAAAGTTTTCCACCAGGTCGCAAGTGATCAGGCTGCGGCTGTCCGGGTGATAAAACACCGTCTCGTTAAGCAGGCTGCCGTCGATCGTCAGTGGCAGCAGCTCGCCTTGCCAGTCTGGGTGTGGGGTCGCCGATAGCAGCGCGTCAAATTTCAGGTCTCTGCGCTTTTTGTGCAGCGCCGCAGGGCCGTGAAGCAAGGCCTCGGGGAATGCCGCGACTGCCTGTGCGGCATACATATGGTGGAAGCGGTTCGGGCAGACAATGTGGCGCACCGGGCCAATGGCGTTAATGCGCTCAGCAAGCTCAGCGGAAAGCGCGACCGGGGAGTGCAGCACCACTTTGCCGGATTTGAGCCTGACCACCGTCATGCGGCTGCCCAGATGCAGTCCCAGGAAGCGATGCGGTGTATCGACGACCCACAAATTGGGCGCTAGGGCTTGTAGTTCCGGCATGGTAATGAGCGCCTGTGATTGGCTTAAGCTAGACATTATTATATGTAACATTGAATGATGTCAATGTATGGGTGGGTGCGCTTCCCTAGCTTGGCCACTATGTCCTTGCAGGGGCTGGTGTTTCGGGGGCAGGGGCGGTTCTTCGCGAGTGTCGGGCAATTGGCTACGGCCTTGTACATTGCTTTGACACGGCGCGCTCAGCCCCGGCTGTGGAACTGCAGCCGGAAGTCGGATTGCTGCCACAGCCGGGCGGTGATTAGCACATGCAGGCACAGCAGCAGGCTGAAGGTCCATTCAAAGGCGTCGTCGGTGCGGTGATAGAGCGCCTCGGAAAGGGCAGAAATGGCCACGCTGGTCAGTCCGGTCAGCAGAACCACCACCGCGCACTGCACTAGCAGGCGCTGGCTGCGCCGGGCTGCGGCCGGCAGCGGCCGGCACTGGCCCAACAGGTGAATAATCAGCAGCTGGCCGAGAAAGGTGGTGCCGAAAAATGTGACCACGCCGATGCGGCGTTGCAGCTGGTAGCTGGGGCCGATGTGGCCCAGCATCAGGGTGTAGAGGCTCAAGCCCGCAGCGCCCAGCAGGCCCATGGCCAGCAACAGTTGCAGCCGCCGCTGAGCCGCGCAGCCGCGGCTGCGCAACCAGTGCACACTGGCGTACCAGTAGGCCGCCAGCAGCACCGCCGCCGGCATCATCAGCCCCTTAAATAAGAAACTCTCCGGCGGCTGGCGGCCGGTGGCGCTGATCGAGGTGCAGCTGTGCAGGTGGGGCAGGCACCAGTCCACGTGGCCCAGGCTGGCGGCCCAGAGATAGCTGGCGATAATGGCGAGCTGCGGCAGCAGCGCTGTAGCGGCGGCGAGCGGGTAGAGCGGCATTGGACTTCCCTCCCAAACCATGGCGTGGCGGTGAGCGCAGCCGGTCAGGCATTGTCTTGTGCTGTGTTGATAATACGACGTAGCGGCCAGCAGTGCAGCCCAGCGCGGCTCGCCTTGCCTTGCTGGGGATGGCGCGCAAGCAAGGCGGTTGTCAAAGCCTGGCGGTATAGCCGGCGGCGGGGCAGAAAAAGCCGGGCTTGCCGGCGCTAGTTAGCCAGGCCAATGGCGCAGCGGCTGGCGGCGTATGTTGTCGATAGCCCGATATGCTTAGCCGCGGGTTGGGCAGGCAAAGTGCAAACTCGCCGCAAGCAGGCCCTCGCGTTCGTAAAACCGGTGGGCAGCGTGTCGCTGTACACCAGAGTCCAAATGCAGCTGCTCGCAACCGCGTTCCGCGCCATAGGATTTTATGTATTCCAGCAAGGCCTTGCCGTAGCCCTTGGACCTTGTGGATGCGGCGGTGACCAGGTCGTCAATATAGATGTAGTTGCCCCAGGCGAGATTCGCCCCGCTGCGAAAACCCGCTACCGCGACAACCCCGTCTTTGCCTGTGATATAGGCCAGCTTATAACCGTCGGCTTGTTGCGCGCGCACCCTGCGGCAGAAGTCGTCGCCTTGCAGATGCGGTCGCAGCTCCTTCATAACCACAAAACACGCGTCTATTTCCCGATCGCTTTCAGCGAGTTTAATGTCCATTGTCGACTCCTGTGCGGCCCGCGCGGGCGCCTTAACGGCAGCAGCTGTCACCTTGCTGAATAGGCGGGCATTTAACCGAACCATAGGAACAGAAAACACAGCAATCACCGTCAAGTGGCCTTAGCAGCCGGTGGCATGACCGGCATTCATAAAACCACTGGCAGGCATCCGTCGGCATTTTTTCAAGCTGCTTGTGGCCGCATTCCGGACAGCATATTTCCGACTCGAGTATTAGTGCTGACATTGTGCCACCCCGGCTGGCCTGACCATATCCAGCATAGACACCGCAAAAATTAACACCAGACCGCCATAGAACAGGTATGTGCTCCAGGCAAACTGCCAGAGAGGGTAGAGGCTTAGCAGCACGGCAACAGGCCCCAGCAGCGAGAGCAGCCCCCGGTGGTGAACCTGGTGTTGATACCAGCCGGCAAGATTGGCCAGCAGCGCCATCGTCGCGAAAATTGGCAGCAGCGTGTTGATAAACAGCCCTTCATAACGCGACAAAAATCCCAAGCCAATCGCCGCGCCCAAAGCGCCCAGGGCAGGAAAGCAGGCCGCGCAGCCCATTGCGCTGACTATTACGCCAAGGCTTGCCGATTTCCCAAAGAAGCCGAAAACATTCACAACAAATACCCATATCCGAAAAGGGCAGCGTAAACCCTGGTGCTGGCTTTAGAGTCAACGGCTTCGCAAACAGCGCCTGGTCGACTGAGCTAGCCGAACAGCCAGCCGTGAATCAGCCGTTGTGGCGCCAGGGTGAATGCGCCTGCAACCAGTATGCCGCCAATATACAGGCCGATCATATGCTTTCTGTGGGCGTTAATGTCGCCTTGCTTGACCGCGGCAAGCGCACTGTACACCGAGTGAAGAACCAGCAGGCTGAGCAAATGTATCAGGCCAAAATGATCTAGCAATGTCGGCCCCACGTAGGCCGGCATAATCAGCGTGATAACTGCCGTCACCAGCATCAGCCCCATGTATATCTTTCCCAGTGATCGGTGCGGAACCGTGCCCTTTCTTTGGCACAACTGGTAGGCCCTGATAAACATCGCCGGAACCACTGTGGCAAGGTGCCCAGTTACCAGGCTCATATAATTCATGGTGCTACCTCATGTACCTTGTCCGGCAACTGCAGGGCGCGCCTTGCTGCCAGTTGTTGGTGCCCTCAGTCGGCATAGTGCGCCGACGACCTGACGACTTTGCGTTCTTCATTAAACTCAAAGTACTCCGCCCCCGTTTTGTGGTCGTGACGGCGGTAGTCGATGACTAGACTGTTCACGCCAAGTAGCACCCGGTTTATCG
>NZ_JBFIGO010000045.1:0-22814 GCF_041602295.1 Spongiibacter sp.
AGAGTTTTCATGGTTTATCCCGAGGCAAAAAAACGTCGCCAAGCATTAATGGCCCGGGCTCGGCTGTCTCCCCCGGCGCAAAGACGCGCCGGGCACTCAGCCACCGATCAATGGGGGCCGGCAGTCCGCTAACAGCCAAAACAATGCGAATTTCCGCCGTTTTGTGACCCACGTACAACTACCTAGGTATATCTACCTAGATACATCCGTACTCACCGACGGCTCAATCAATAGCACGACGCAAGTGGCAGAGCAGGCGCGGCTTTCAGCCCCATTATGCACCCCTGCTGCCGATAACGTCGCAACCAAACTAAGAATAAATGGAGTCTCGACATGCTACTTAAAACACTGAAAACCAGCCTCGCACTGAGTATTTCAATCACCGCCGCCAGCCTAAGTCAGGCGCAAACCGCACCGCTGCCGCTGGACGCCTTGAGCGGCGTACTGGGCAATGTCCCCGGCCTCGACGCCCTGCCGCTGGACGCCTTGGGCGGCGGCCTGCCCGGCCTCGACGCCCTGCCTGGCTTGGACGCCCTGCCCGGCTTGGATTCGCTGCCGGTCGGCCCCGATGCAGTCACCGACGCCCTTAGCGGCCTCGACGGCGGCGCGCCCAGTCTGCCCGGACTGGACTCACTGCCCGGCCTAGATGCACTGCCCGGCCTGGATTCACTTCCCGGCTTAGATGCCCTGCCAGTTAGCCCAGACACTGTAACCGACGCACTGAGCGGTCTCGGCGGCGGCGCGCCCAGTCTGCCCGGCCTAGATGCACTACCCGGCCTGGATTCACTTCCCGGTTTAGATGCCCTGCCGGTTAGCCCAGACACTGTAACCGACGCACTGAGCGGTCTCGGCAGTGGTGGCGCGCCCAGCCTGCCCGACGCGGACAGTCTGCAAGACGGCTTGTTTGATATCGCCCCAGTACTCGAAGTTGCCGCCAATGACCCGGCTGCGGTTCCCGACTATGTCACTCAAGGCGGCACCCTGATTCGCCCGCAGGTCGACCTGTACCTACCGACGCCGATCGTCACGGTTGAAGTTCACGCCGGCACCGACACCTCTCTGGCGCTGCCACAGGCAATGTAATCAAAAATTTTGGGACGAGCACCATTGCGCGGCTTCGGCCGCGCTTTTTTTGGCTGCAAAACAATGTCTGGCGCTGAATTCCCCCGCGATTAACACTGCGGCACAACCCCGGCCGCCCCACAGCAACTGCGGCAAACACCCACAAAAAAGGCCGCGCAAGCGCGGCCTTTTTACTAGCAGTGGCAGTCGCCTTAACTCAGCGGGTAGTGCGCCGGGTAGGGCAGCAGGGCAACGCCGCTGTCGACGGCGGCCTGAGCCACCGCTGCGGCCACTTTCCCCAGCAGGCGGCGATCCACCGGCTTGGGAATAATGTAGTTGGCACCAAAACTCAGCTCGCCACAGCCACAGGCATCTATTACCACCTGCGGCACATCCTCTTTGGCCAGTTCACGAATGGCATGTACCGCCGCCACCTTCATCTCCTCATTAATCGCCGTAGCGCGCACATCCAGCGCGCCGCGGAAAATAAACGGGAAGCCCAATACATTGTTCACCTGATTGGGGTAGTCGGAGCGCCCGGTGGCCATAATCAAATCGTCGCGCACCGCCATCGCCAGCTCCGGTTTAATTTCCGGGTCCGGATTGGAGCAGGCAAACACTATTGGCTTGGGCGCCATCGCGCGCAGCATGTCTTCGCTAAACAAATCGGCGCCCGACAGACCGACAAACACATCGGCGCCGTCAATCGCCTCGGCCAAGGTGGTCGGACCGCTGCCATTGGCAAACTCTTCCTTGTACTGGTTCAGGCCCTCGCGACCCGGGGTAATCACCCCGCGGCGATCGAGCATAAACAGGTTTTCGTACTTGGCGCCCAAGCTAATCAGCAAACGCATACAGGCGATGGCCGCCGAACCGGCGCCCAGACAGACAATGCGCGCGGTTTCAATGTTCTTGCCCTGAATTTCCAGCGCATTGAGCATGCCGGCAGCGGTGACAATGGCGGTGCCGTGCTGGTCGTCGTGAAACACCGGAATATTGCACTGCTCGATCAAGATGCGCTCGATCTCAAAACACTCGGGTGCCTTGATATCTTCGAGGTTAATGCCGCCAAAGGTATCGGCAATGCGGCGCACGGTGTCGATAAAGGCCTGCGGGTCTTCTGCATCCACTTCGATATCAATGGAGTCGATGTCGGCAAAACGCTTGAACAGCAGCGCCTTGCCTTCCATGACCGGCTTGCTTGCCGCGGGACCGAGGTTACCCAGGCCGAGAATGGCACTGCCATTGGAGATAACCGCAACCAGATTGCCCTTGCTGGTGTACTTATAGGCGTTGAGCGGGTCCTTGGCGATCTCGCGCACCGGCTCAGCCACGCCGGGGCTGTAAGCCAGTGACAAATCGTATTGTGTCTCGGCGGGCTTGGTCAGGCTGATACCGATTTTGCCTGGCGTGGGGATTGAGTGGTAATCCAGGGCCGCCTGCTTAACATCGTTGGACATCGTCATGTTCTCGGTTTGTGCAGTTCAGAAGGGGCGAACGCAGATACTGGTGAATGGGGGCGCTCTCAAAGGCGAGAAAGCATATAGAAAACTGCCCTCAGCCACAAGCTGGTCGAGGCCACAGCGCCCGCCCTCAGTGCCTGTCGCCAGGCAGCTCCGCAGCCGTCCAACGCATCATCGCCGGGTGGCGCAGATCCATTTTCAGCGGCGCAAAACCGGCCTTGGCACGGCGTGAACGCAGCCAGCCACGCACTTCAATGCGGCGCCCCGGCCACTGCGACCAATCCTGCTCGGTAAAGTTTGGCAAATCGCGGTGGTCGATACGCAGCACGACCTGACCGCGCAGATCCACCCACACCGCATTGCGGCTGTGCGACACCGACTCCACCACGCCGCGCAGCAACGCAAAGCCCTGATCGGCGGCGCTGGCCCGCTCTGCCGCCAGCGGCGGCAGCGCCCACAGACCGAGGCGCCGGCGCCGGGCCTCGGCCTCGGCGGCCTGCAGACAGTCATCGCCGCGGCTCTGAGGTGGCACCACAATATGCCAGGCCAGCCCCTCGGCCAGCAGGGCCTCGCCGAGATGACCGCCATCAGGGCGCAAATACACCTCGGCCAACAGTCGCCCGTAGCGGTCGACGCCGTGGCTGTGCAGATAGAGCTGCCGATGTTTGCCCAGCAGCGCAGCAGCGCGCCGCTGTGCGGCCTCGGCCAAGGGCTGTGGCGGGCGACCATCGCGCGCCAGCTCCGGGGCGTTAATACCCAGCAGGCGCAAGCGGCGACCATCGTCCAGGCGCAGTGTGTCGCCGTCGGTCACCGCCGCCACTCGCGCCGCACTCAAGCTGCCCTGTGGCGGGCAGGCCGCGAGCGCCAAACTGCCGCCCTGCAAGGCGACGCAAAATATCGCGGCAAAAAAAATGCCCCTGCGCTGGCGCAAGGGCATTTTTTCGCGGTCGGCGCGGCTGCGGCAAAGCCACAACACAGCCGGCATCACAGCAGTAGCGGCTTTAGCTTTTCGCTGTGCCACGGTTGCCGAAACGCTTGCGGAAGCGATCAACGCGGCCGCCAGTGTCGAGCATTTTTTGCTTGCCGGTGTAGAAAGGGTGGCAGGCAGAACATACGTCTACGTGCAGGTCTTCGGCCAGCGTAGAACGGGTCAGAAAGCTGTTACCACAGCTGCAAGTCACGTTCATTTCTGCGTATTTTGGATGGATATCAGCTTTCATCAGTAGATCCTCTTTAGGCGCCGCCACCCGATCTTTCGCCGGGCACCGCGCTGGGTCGATGCGCTCGGTGGAAGCCGGAACGTGCAGGGATTTGCGCCGCCCAACTGAACAAAAAACCACCGAAAAACAGGCCGCGCATATTATCAGAACTGGCCGCATAAGCAAGCACTGCGTGGAATCACCCCCCGCGGCACTCTCGCCGCCGCCCAGATTCTTATACACTGGCGGTTTTGCGCAAGCCCTTTTATGAGCGACACCCTGGTTTCGATTGCCATTCCCTGCCCGCTGCGCCGCCGCTTCGACTATCTGTGGCCGGCAGCGCTGGCCCGCGAGCCGCAGCCCGGCCTGCGCGTCAAGCTGCCCTTTGGCCGCCGCGAAGTCGTGGGCATTGTGCTGGCGCGCAGCGACAACAGCGACATCGACCCCGCCAAACTTAAAGCGGTAACCGAGGTGCTGGACGAGCAACCCAGCCTGTCGGCCGAACTGCTGGCGCTGGGCGAGTGGGCGGCAAGCTACTACCACCACCCCATTGGCGACTGCCTGGCACAAATGCTGCCTGTGGCGCTGCGCCGCAGCAAGCCCGCCGCCAGCAAGCCCGCCGAACACTGGCAACTGGCCGAGGGCGCCACGCCGGACGCCCTGCCCGCCCGCGCCCGCCAGCAGCGCGCGCTGTTTAGCGCCGTTGCCGAACGCGGCGTGCTGAGCCGCGACGAGCTCAAAACGCTGGGCTTCAGCCGCGCGGTGCTCAACGAACTGATCAAGGGCCAGCTGCTGTGCGCGGCCAGCGCCGCACCGCGCGCTGCCGACGCCGAGCGCGGCCCCGAACTCAACGCCGAACAGGCGGCCGTGCTGCACACCCTCGCCGACCACGACGGGCAGTTTGGCCGCTTCCTGCTGGACGGCATTACCGGCAGCGGCAAAACCGAGGTGTATTTGCGCGCCATTGCCCGCGCCATCGCCAACGGCAAACAGTGCCTGGTGCTGGTGCCCGAAATCGGCCTTACCCCGCAGACCTTGCGGCGCTTTGAGCGGCGCTTTCCCGGCCGGGTGCGCAGCCTGCACTCCGGCATGGGCGACAGCGAGCGACTGGCCAACTGGCAGGCGGCGCGGCGCGGCGACGCCGACATTGTGCTGGGCACGCGCTCGGCGGTATTCGCCGAACTGCCGCGACTGGGCCTGGTGGTGGTCGACGAGGAACACGACAGTTCCTATAAACAGCAGGACGGCTGGCGCTATTCCGCCCGCGACATCGCGGTAAAACGCGCCGCCGACCGCGACTGCCCGGTGATTCTCGGCAGCGCCACTCCCAGCCTCGACAGCCTGCACAACGCCGACCGCGGCCGCTACCAAGTGCTGCGCCTGCGCCAGCGCGCTGGCAACGCCTGCGAGGCACCGATCCGCCTGCTGGATATTCGCCAGCAGCCCCTGCAGCACGGCCTCAGCGAGGCCCTGCTGAACGCCACCGACAAGGCGCTGGCGGCGGGCAATCAGGTGCTGCTGTTTCTCAACCGCCGCGGCTTTGCGCCGACCCTGCAGTGCCACTGCTGCGGATGGATTGCCGACTGCGCGGCCTGCGATGCGCGCATGACCGTGCACTACCGCCGCCGCCAGCTGCGCTGCCACCACTGCGAGGCCATTCGCGCCATGCCCGCCAGCTGCCCGGACTGCGGCAACAGCCAGTGGATTTACGACGGCCCCGGCACCGAGCGCCTGGAATTGTTTTTACAGCAGCGCTTCAGCCAGCCGGTGCTGCGTATCGACCGCGACACCACCGCCGGACGCGGCAGCATGGCGGAACTGGTCAACGAGGTGAACAAGGGCGAGCCCTGCATTTTGGTGGGCACGCAAATGCTGGCCAAGGGCCACCACTTCCCCGCCGTGACCTTGGTGGGCATTGTCGACATGGACGCCGGCCTGTTTAGCGCCGACTACCGCGCCACCGAAAACAGCGCTCAACTGCTGCTGCAGGTCGCCGGCCGCGCCGGCCGCGCCGATCGCCCCGGCGAGGTCTTGCTGCAAACCCACTGCCCCGCCCACCCGGCGCTGCAAAGCCTCAGCCAGCACGGCTACCGCGACTTCGCCGCCGCCCAGTTGGCCGAGCGCCGGCTGTTGGAATTGCCGCCCTTCAGCTACAGCGCGGTCATTCGCTGCGACGCCCCCCAGCTCAGCGACGCCGAACAGTTTTTGCAGCAGCTGCGCGACGCCCTGGCGGCGCCCACCCCCGACTGGCAGGTCCTCGGCCCGCTGCCGGCGCCGATGACCCGCCGCGCCGGGCGGTTTCGCGCCTCGCTAATCCTACAGGCGGCCCAGCGCGGCCTGCTGCACCGCCAGCTGGCGCAGGCCTGCCACACCGCCGAGGGCCTGAGCCGCCGCGGCCAACTGCGCTGGTCGGTGGATGTCGACCCCATCGAGATGTTCTGATGCTGGCGACTCGCGCCCGAAACAGTGATAATACGCCTCCGCAAATTCCCCAAGTCTCAGAGAGTTCGAAACCGACATGAAAGATATCGTCGCCGCGTTGATTGAACAGGCGCTCAACACCCTGCGCAGCACAGCCCAATGGCCCGAGGATCTTCAGCCGTCGATTCAGCTCGAGCGCTGTAAAGACAAGAGCCACGGCGACCTCGCCTGCAATGTGGCGATGATGCTGGCCAAACCGCTGCGCAGCAATCCGCGCGCCATCGCCCAGCAGATTGTCGACGCCCTGCCGGCCAGCGACGACGTGGTCAAAGTGGAAATTGCCGGCCCCGGCTTTATCAATTTCTTTCTCGACGACGCCGCCAATTTCCGGGTGATTAAACAGATCTTCAGCCAGGGCGAGCAGTTCGGCCTCGGCGCGGCCAAAAATCAGCGCATTCAGGTGGAATTTGTCTCCGCCAACCCCACCGGCCCACTGCATGTTGGCCACGGCCGCGGCGCCGCCTACGGCGCCAGCGTTGCCGACATGCTGGAAGCGGCGGGCTACGATGTTGAGCGCGAATACTATGTCAACGACGCCGGCCGGCAGATGGACATTCTCGGCACCAGCGTTTGGCTGCGCTATCTGCGCGCCTGCGGCGAAAACTTTACCTTTCCCAGCAACGGCTACCAGGGCGACTACATCGCCGACTACGGCCGCGAGCTGCTAGACAGCCACGGCGAGGCCCTGCGCCGCAGTGCCGATGAGGTGTTTGCCAACATCACCGCCGACGACCCCGCCGGCGGCGACAAAGAAAAACATATTGACGACTTGATCAACCGCGCCAAAACCCTGCTCGGCGACGACTACCGCATCGCCTTCGATAAGGGCCTGAACGCCATTCTCAGCGATATCCGCGAAGACCTCGGCGAATTCGGCGTGCACTATCAGCAGTGGTTTTCCGAGCGCAGCCTGACCACCGCCCCCGACCAGGTCAGCCGCGCCATTGCCCGCCTGCAGGACAATGGCTTTATTGAAGAACGCGACGGCGCGCTGTGGTTTCTGTCCACCCGCTTTGGCGACGACAAAGACCGCGTGGTCAAGCGCGACAACGGTCAGACCACTTATTTTGCCTCGGATATCGCCTACCACCTGAATAAGTTCGAACGCGGCTTCGACCGGGTGATCAATATCTGGGGCGCCGACCACCACGGCTACATCGCCCGGGTGAAGGCCGCCCTGCAGGCGCTGGACATCGACCCCGAGCGCCTGGTGGTGCGACTGGTGCAGTTTGTCTCGCTGTTCCGCGGCGACCAGCAGGTGCAAATGTCGACCCGCTCCGGCTCCTTTGTCACCCTGCGCGAACTGCGCGAAGACGTCGGCAACGACGCCGCGCGCTTCTTCTACATTATGCGCAAGGCCGACCAGGCCACCGACTTCGACCTGGAACTGGCCAAGTCGGAAAGCAAGGACAACCCGGTGTACTACATTCAGTACGCCCACGCCCGTGTGGCCAGCATCCTGCGCAAACTCGAACAAGAGGGCCAACAGTGGACCCAAGAGGCCGGACTGGCCAAGCTGTCGCTGCTCAGCGAGGAAGTGGAAAAAGCCCTGCTGGTGAAACTGGCCCGCTACCCGGAAGTGCTGAGCAGCAGCGCCGAACAGTTTGAGCCCCACAGCCTGGCCCACTACCTGCGCGAACTGGCCGGCGACTTCCACAGCTACTACAACGCCCACAAAATGCTCGGCGAAGACCCGGCGCTGCGCGACGCCCGCCTGGCCCTGTCGGTGGCCGTGCAGCAGGTGCTGCGCAATGGCCTGCAGCTACTGGGCGTCTCGGCCCCCGAGGAAATGTAAGCATGGCCGCCAAAAAACGTCCCGTTCGCGGCGCCACCCGCAGCGCGGGCAACAAGGGCCTGCCGGCCTCCGTACTGCTGGGCAGCGGCTTTATCGCCGGCGTGCTCAGCACGGTACTGGTGTTCAACGCCATCGGCGAGCGCGACAACAGCCGCGTTAGCGCCCCGCGTAATCTCACCGAGAAAAAGCCCGACGCCGGCAAACCCAGCCCGCAAACCAAGTTCGACTTTTTTACCGTGCTGCCCGAACGCGAGGTGATCGTCCCCGACGAAACCCCCACCGCCAAGCCCCAGCGCAAGCAAGCAAACAT
Source organism: Spongiibacter sp. (assembly GCF_041602295.1). Taxonomy (GTDB): domain Bacteria; phylum Pseudomonadota; class Gammaproteobacteria; order Pseudomonadales; family Spongiibacteraceae; genus Spongiibacter. The sequence continues at coordinate 8,311 of NZ_JBFIGO010000045.1, forward strand.
CAACGAACAGCCGCCGCGACCCGCCGAAAAAACCTTTCAGACCGGCGAGCGCTATATTCTTCAGGCCGGCTCGTTTCGCAGCAGTGACGATGCCGATCGCCGCCGCGCGCAGATACTGCTGCTCGGCCTGGACGCCAAGGTAGAGTCGGTAGATGCCAATGGCGAGCGCTGGCACCGGGTTTACGTCGGCCCCTTCCAAACCCACAACACCCTGTCCAGCGCCCGCGCCAAGCTGATCGGCGAGACCATAGACACCCTGGTGATTCGGCAAAAAACCGCACCATAGCCCCCCTCGCCCCGCCGCCTTGAAATTGGCGACGACACCCCCATATCTGTTGTTCAAGGCCGCTGCGGCGGCCGCCCGTCAATTATCTGAAAAGGAGTCCCGCGTGGAACAGTTCCGCGGCACCACCATTCTCTCCGTGCGACGCGGCAACCAGGTTGTGGTTGGCGGCGACGGCCAAGTTACCATGGGCAACACCGTTATGAAGGGCAATGCCCGCAAGGTGCGCCGCCTGTATAAAGAGCAGGTACTGGCCGGCTTTGCCGGCGGCACCGCCGACGCCTTCACCCTGTTTGAGCTGTTTGAAGCCCAACTCGAAAAGCATCAGGGCAAGCTGATTAAAGCTGCGGTTGAACTGGCCAAGGCCTGGCGCAGCGAGCGCGCGCTGCGCCAACTCGAAGCCCTGCTGATTGTCGCCGACAAGGAAACCACGCTGGTGATCAGCGGCAACGGCGACGTGATTGAGCCGGAAGACAATATGATTGCCATTGGCAGCGGCGGCGCCTTCGCCACTGCCGCCGCCCGCGCGCTGATGGACAACACCGAGCTCGGCGCCCAGGATATCGTTGAAAAAGGCCTGAACATCGCCGGCGATATCTGCATTTACACCAACCACAACCGCCGTATCGAAGTGCTCGATTACTGAAGCCATAGATTTTTATTACAGACAAAGGGCCGCCGCCACCAGGCGGCGCCACTGGAGCCACCATGTCGCAAATGACCCCCCGTGAAATTGTTCACGAATTGGACAAACACATCGTCGGCCAGCAGGACGCCAAGCGCGCCGTGGCCATTGCCCTGCGCAACCGCTGGCGGCGCATGCAGCTCGACGAAGAACTGCGCGCCGAGATCACCCCCAAAAATATCCTGATGATCGGCCCCACCGGCGTCGGCAAAACTGAAATTGCCCGCCGTCTGGCCAAGCTGGCCAATGCGCCCTTTATCAAAGTCGAAGCCACCAAATTTACCGAGGTCGGCTATGTCGGCCGCGACGTCGAATCCATTATTCGCGACCTGGTCGATGTGTCGCTGAAGCTGCACCGCGAACAGGCCATGGAGCAAGTCGCCCACCGCGCCCAGGACGCCACCGAGGAGCGCATCCTCGACGCCCTGCTGCCGCCGGCGCGCGGCGAGCAAAGCGACGAAGAGCGCAACAGCACCACCCGGCAGATCTTCCGCAAGAAGTTGCGCGAGGGCGAATTGGACGACAAGGAAATCGACATCGAAATCAGCGCCGCGCCGGTCGGCGTCGAAATTATGGCACCGCCGGGCATGGAAGAAATGACCAACCAGCTGCAGGGCATGTTCTCGAAAATGGGCGGCGACCGCAAAAAGACCCGCCGGCTAACCGTCAAAGCCGCCTATAAGCAAATTCAGGACGAGGAAGCCGCCAAGCTGGTCAACGAGGAAGAGCTGAAGGCCCGCGCCATCGAAGCCGCCGAGCAAAACGGCATTGTGTTTATCGACGAGATCGACAAGGTCGCCAAGCGCCAGGAATCCGGCGGCGCCGATGTCAGCCGCGAGGGTGTGCAGCGCGACCTGCTGCCGCTGATCGAGGGCTGCACGGTAAGCACCAAACACGGCATGATCCGCAGCGACCACATTTTGTTCGTCGCCTCCGGCGCCTTCCATCTGAGCAAGCCTTCAGACTTGATTCCCGAGCTGCAGGGCCGCCTGCCGATCCGCGTCGAACTGTCGGCACTCAGCCCGGACGACTTCGAACGCATTCTCACCGAGCCCAGCGCCTCGCTCACCGAGCAATATCAAGCCCTGCTGGCCACCGAAGGCCTGCACATCGAGTTCAGCGCCGACGGCATTCGCCGCATCGCTGAAACCGCCTGGGAAGTGAACGAGCGCACCGAAAATATCGGCGCCCGCCGCCTGCACACCGTTATGGAGCGACTGCTGGAAGAGGTGTCATTCAGCGCCGGCGACCGCCACGACACCCTGCAGATCGACACCGACTACGTCACCCAACAGCTCGGCGAACTGGCACAAGACGAAGACTTGAGTCGCTTTATTCTGTAAGCGCGACCCCCTCAGGGCCGCCAAAATCAGGCTGTGTAAGCGCTTGCTTACACAGCCCCTCTTGATCGAATATGCACAGCGCAAGCCGCAGCGCCGCCACAACTTTCGACGCTGATCTGCGCTGATTCATAATAAGCGTCCGGCACCGATATAACGCCATGCCGGCATCAATAACGTACCTCATTGAATAAAGGGCTCTGTTTATGCGCGCCATTGTCTGCACCGAATACGGCTCACCCGACTCGCTGTCGCTACAAGAACTCGCCGAGCCGCCGCTGCAAGCCGGCCAGGTTCGGGTCGCGGTGAAGGCGGCCGGGGTAAATTTTGTCGACTCACTGCTGGTGGCGGGCAGCTACCAAATTAAAATTCCACCGCCGTTTACCCCCGGTGGCGACATTGCCGGCGTGGTCAGCGAGATCGGTGACGGGGTTGAACACTTCGCCGTTGGCGACCGGGTACTGGGCAGCCCCGGCATCGGCGGCTTCGCCGAATCCGTGGTGTTAACGGCCGAGCAATTGACCGCCATTCCCGACGGCATGGGCGACGACGCTGCCGCCACCTTTGTCCAGGCCCACGCCACCGCCTACTACGCGCTGGTCAATCGCGGCCAGTTGCTGGCGGGGGAAACCCTGTTGGTGCTCGGCGCAGCCGGGGGCACCGGCATTGCCGCCATCCATGTCGCCAAGGCGCTGGGCGCGCGGGTGATCGCCGCGGCCTCCAGCGAGCAAAAACTGGCGGCCTGCATCGCCGCCGGGGCCGATGCCACCATTAATTACAGTGAGCAGGATTTAAAAACCCAGGCCAAGCAGCTCAGCGGCGGCAAGGGCGTCGACCTGGTGTTCGACCCGGTCGGCGGCGACTACTCGGAAGCGGCGCTGCGCGCCTGCGCACCGGGCGCGCGCTTTCTGGTGGTGGGCTTTGCCGCCGGCGACATCCCGCGCATCCCCCTCAATCTGGTGCTGCTGAAGAAGTGCCAGATCGTCGGCGTCGACTGGGGCGGCAGCGTGCTGCTGGACCTGCCACTGTATCAGCGGGTATGCGACGAAATTATCGCCCTCTACCAACAGGGCAAGCTGCCCGATCCGCCGTTCAGCCACTACGCGCTGGCCGACACCGGCCGGGCACTGGCCGACCTGCAACAGCGCAAGGTCGCCGGCAAGGCGGTGGTACTGCCCGGACAGTAGAACAGGCAAACTTATAGCAGCGCCTTTAAAGCGGCAGAAAAGCCTGAAGGGGGTTAACCGGTGGCGATCAGTCGCTGGTATTTTTCCAGCAGCTGTTCTTCGGTTTCCATATGCTGGGGGTCCAGCGGGATGCAGTCTACCGGGCAGACCTGCTGGCACTGTGGCTCGTCGAAATGCCCCACGCACTCAGTGCAGCGGGCGGGGTCGATCTCGTAGATCTCCTCGCCCATATAAATCGCGTCGTTGGGGCACTCGGGCTCGCACACGTCGCAATTAATGCACTCGTCGGTAATCAGCAGCGCCATTTTATTTCCGCGAGAAGCGGGCGTTCAGCGCGCGCATGACATTGTCGGGCACAAAGCGCGACACATCGCCGCCCATGCTGGCAATCTCGCGCAGCAGCGACGACGACACATAGGACAGCGACTCGCCCGGCGTCAAAAATACCGTTTCCAAATGCGGCGCCAGTGCGCGGTTCATATTGGCCAGCTGCAGCTCGTACTCATAGTCGGCCACGGTGCGCACACCGCGCAAAATACTGTGACAGTTTTGCTCGTCGGCCAATTCGACCGTCAAACCGGTAAAACTGCAGACTTCGATATTCGGCAGGTGAGCCAGCGCCTCGGCGCACAGCTCCATGCGCTGCTGTAACTCAAACATCGGCTGCTTTTTCTCGCTGTTGGCCACCGCCAACACCACGGTGTCGAACAGCTTGCTGGCGCGTTCAACCAAGTCGATATGCCCGCGGGTAATGGGATCAAAGGTGCCAGGATAGACAATGCGCTTCATACGTCACCGGATTGAGGGGGTCGGGGCGGCTGATGGTATCGAATTCACCCCCGGCGGACAAGGCGCCGGTCCAACACGCAAGGCAAGGGCTGCAAATCCTCCCAACCGGGATTTACGCTCGCAATCAACAGCGCCTTGCGCTGGTGGGAGTAGGCTTTAAGCTGTTTTTCACGCAGATATGCCTGCTCAAAATCTTCAAACAGCTCATAATAAACCAGGTCCAGCTTGTCGCCATCGACGCTCGCGCTTGCGTCGCGGTGACCGACAATATGACTCCGCAGATCGGCCGTCACGCCGCTGTGCAGTGTTCGACTTCCCCGCCTGGCCAACAGATAAACAGCCGAAAGCTGTACCCACATAACGCCCCTCCCTAGGCAATGTTCAACACCCACCCTGCAGGGCAAGTCCTTACGCGCGCCTTGAAATCACAACGCACGCCCCATCCGTGGGGCTCGGCAATCGATCATAAACAAATCACCCCGGCAAAAACAGCCTTGGCCGTTTTGCGCTGACCATCAAGCCGTGGCACTCTGCCCATTTTGCCTGGAGTACATATGCACCACATGCCAACCAAGTGGTTACTCCGCATCGGCCTAGCGCTCTGGACGAGCTGCGCCCTGGCCAGCGACCCCCTCATTGTTCCGGAAGCCGCCAGCGGCTTTGGCACCCTTAAGGCCGCCAATCACCGCCACGCCATGGCCGTCACCGCCAACCCCCACGCCAGCGACGCCGCCCGGCAAATACTCCAACAGGGCGGCTCAGCGGTAGACGCTGCCATTGCCGCACAACTCGTACTGGGGTTGGTAGAGCCGCAGTCCTCAGGCATCGGCGGCGGCGCCTTTATGCTGCACTGGCAGGCCGACAGCGGCGACCTCAGCGCCTGGGACGGCCGCGAAACCGCCCCCGCCAACGCCGACGAACACTATTTCTTGCAGGCCGATGGTCAGCCCCAAGCGTTTTTTGACGCCGTGATTGGCGGCCACTCGGTGGGGGTACCCGGCGTGCTCGCAATGCTCGAGGCCGCTCACCGCAAACACGGTAAACTTGCCTGGGGCGACCTGTTCCAACCGGCCATCGCCCTTGCCGAGCAGGGCTTTGCCATTTCCGATCGCCTGCACATTCTGCTCAGCCGCATGCCTAAGGTCGCCGTCAACCCGGCCATACAGCGCTACTTCTTCCTTGCCAGTCCACAGGGTTGGCAAGCCAAGCCCGCCGGCCACCGCCTGCGTAACCCCGCCTACGCCAACACCCTGCGCCGCCTCGCCAAACTGGGCAGCGACGATTTCTATCGCGGCCAGCTTGCCCGCCAGTTGGTGGCCGCGGTGCGCAACGACCCCAACCGCGCGGGCACGCTCAGCCTGAGTGACCTGGCCAACTACCGGCCAAAACAGCGGCCGGCGCTGTGCGCCCCCTTCCGCCAATACCAGCTGTGCGGCGCACCACCACCGTCATCGGGGGGCAGCACCGTGCTGGCCATACTCGGCATACTGGAGGCCTATGAACAGCGTATGGGACTGCGCGCAGACTGGCAGCACGGCTTTGTTGAAGCCTCCAAGTTGGCCTTTGCCGACCGCAATCACTACGTCGGCGATCCTGACTTTGTCGACGTGCCCAGCCAGGGCCTGGTGGACCGCAACTACTTAAGCCAGCGCGCGCGCCTGATCAGCAACAGCAAAGTGATCGAGCGCGCGCCCCCTGGCCAGCCACCCGGCGCCCAGCCGCGCCAAAGCCGCGCCTCGCCGGAGCTGCCGTCAACCACCCACCTGAGCATTGTCGATAGCTGGGGCAACGTGGTGAGTATGACCAGCAGTATTGAAACCGCCTTTGGCTCGCGGATCATGGTCGGCGGCTTTTTGCTGAACAACCAGCTCACCGATTTTTCCTTTGCCCCGCGCGACGCCGAGGGCGCGCCGGTAGCCAACCGCGTGCAGGCTGGCAAACGACCACGCTCGTCGATGGCGCCCACCATCGTGCTAGACAATGACCGTGCCGTGCTGGCCATTGGCAGTCCCGGTGGCGCGCGCATTATCGATTACGTGGCCGCCAGCCTCTACCGCATTCTGGCGCTGAAAATGCCTGTGGCCGAGGCCATTGCCCAGGGGCACATCGTCGCCATGGGGCGAGGAGTCGAAATGGAAAGCGATCGCGCTGACAGCGCCACCTTGGCGCGACTGCGCGGTCGCGGCCACCCGGTCAGCATCAAGGATCAAACCAGTGGCCTGCACGCCATTTATATCGACGAGCAGGGCCTGCAAGGCGGTGCCGACCCGCGCCGAGAAGGTGAGATACGCGGCTATTGATCTTGCTGCCAGCGCCGATCAGCGCTGACAGCGGGCACAAAACACCGTGCTGCGCTGCGCCTGGCGAATCTCGCGCAGCGCGCTACCACAAGCTGGGCAGGGCAAACCGGCCCGACCATAAACCAGCAACTCCTGCTTGAAATAGCCGGGGCGGCCGTCGCCACCGACAAAGTCCTTCAGGGTGGTACCGCCCTGGGCGATGGCGCTGGTCAACACCTGTTTAACGCAGTCCACCAGCCGGGCATAGCGCTGACGACTGATTTTGCCGGCGGCGCGATCGGGCCGAATGCCGGCCATATACAGCGCCTCGTTAGCGTAGATATTGCCCACCCCGACCACCACCCGGCCATCCATCAACAGGCTTTTTACCGGCACACTGCGGCCCTTGGCGCGAGCCAACAGATACGCCACATTGAAATCGGCCGACAGCGGCTCCGGGCCGAGGTGCCCCAGCAGCGGGTGCGCCTCGGCCTCGCCTTCCAACCACAGCACCGCGCCAAAGCGGCGGGGGTCGGTGTAGCGCAGCAGCTGGCCGTTATCCAGGGCAAAGTCGACATGATCGTGCTTGCCCACCGCAGTGCCGGCGGCGACAAAAAACAGCCGCCCGGACATGCCCAAATGCACCATCAGGCAGCCCTCTGCAAGGCTGATCAACACATACTTGGCACGGCGGCTCACCGCCAGCACCCGCTGGCCCGCCAGCCGCTGGGCCAAATCATCGGGCACCGGCCAGCGCAGCTGCGGCTGGCGCACGGTCACCCCGGTGAACACCCGCCCCTGTAAATGCGGGCGAATGCCCCGGCAAACGGTTTCAACTTCTGGCAGTTCAGGCACAGTATTTCTCAATCGTGTCGCCCGCGGCGCGCAGCCCTGCGGCGAATATACTTACAACTGGCAAGGCGCCGCAGTTACTGCACCGGCGCCACCACCTCATACAAACGGTATTCCACCTGCCCGGCAGTTTTGTGCTTTAACTCAAGCCAGCCGGCGGGCACCAGAAATGCCTCACCTCTGGCGGTCTCTACATACACACGGGCACCATCACTTAGGCGCCCCGCCAGCTGATCCAGCGCCGGCTGCAACAAGCCCTTATTGAAAGGCGGGTCGAGAAACACAATATGCCAATCGGCGTCGCGCGCCTGCAAAAAGCTGTCGGCACTGCGGCTGTGCACCTCGCCATCGCGACAGTTCAGCGTGGCCAGGTGCATGCGTATCTGCATGGCACTGGCACTGTCGTTGTCGACAAAGTCGCAGCGCGCCGCGCCGCGCGACAAAGCCTCCAGGCCCAGCGCCCCCGAACCGGCAAACAGGTCCAGGCAGTGGGCACCGGGCACCAGGGGGGCCAGCCAGTTAAACAGCGTTTCGCGAACACGGTCACCACTGGGGCGCAGACCCTCGGCATTGTGAAACGGCAACTTGCGGCTGCGCCACTGGCCACCAATAATGCGCACCACTCCGTCGCCCGATTTTCGGGGGTCGGTGGCGCGACGAGACGATTTGGAGCGAGGCGACATAGCGGTCCTTTAAATGCTAATCAACACAATGCAGCAGTAGGCCACGATGACATTACTCAGTGGCGGCCGAGAAGTGGTAGGATACGGCTTTTCTTTTCGCTGTAAACCAGAGTCCCATGACCGAAACCGACAAGTCTGCCCTTACCGACGCGGAAACCCCTCAAGAGCCCCAGAAAAAAGGCTTTTTCACTCGCTTTAAAGAGTCCTTTGTCGGCTCCGAAGAAGACCTGGCCGCCGCCGAAGGTTTTATCGCCGACGAGGAGATTGCCCCCTGGCAACACCTTGAGCTGTCTCCCGAAGAACAGGCCTCACTGCTGGTCAAGTTCAAAGAGGGCCTCAGCAAGACCGGCGCCCAGCTCGGCGAGGGCATGGCCAATCTATTTCTCGGCCGCAAGGAAATCGACGACGAACTGCTGGATGAGATCGAAACCCACCTGCTGATGGCCGATGTCGGCGTTGACGCCACCACCGAGATCATCGACAACCTCACCCGGCGCATGTCACGCAAGGAATTAGATAACCCCGAAGCGCTTTACGTCGCCCTTCAGGAAGAGCTGCGAGTCCTGCTGGAACCCGCCGAGCAGGAATTGGTCATCCCCGCCACGCCGGGGCCCTATGTTATTTTGATGGTCGGCGTTAACGGCGTTGGCAAAACCACCACCATTGGCAAACTGGCCAAGCAGCTGCAGGCCGGCGGCCGCTCGGTGATGCTGGCCGCGGGCGACACCTTCCGCGCCGCCGCCGTAGAGCAACTGCAGGTCTGGGGTGAGCGCAACGACGTGCCGGTGATTGCCCAACATACCGGCGCCGACAGCGCCTCGGTGCTGTTCGACGCCCTGCAAGCCGCCAAGGCCCGCGACGTCGACGTGCTGATCGCCGACACCGCCGGACGACTGCACAACAAAGACAATTTAATGGAAGAGCTGAAAAAGGTGGTGCGAGTGCTCAAGAAGCTCGACCCCGAAGCCCCCCACGAGGTGATGCTGGTGCTCGATGCCGGCACCGGCCAGAACGCACTGTCGCAGGCCAAACACTTCCAGCAGGCCGTCGGTGTTACCGGCCTGACCCTGACCAAGCTCGACGGTACCGCCAAGGGCGGCATTGTCTTTGCGATCTCCAAGCAACTCGGCCTGCCGATTCGCTTTATTGGCGTCGGCGAGGGCATTTTAGACCTGCGCCCCTTCCGCGCCGATGAATTTGTCGGCGCCCTGTTTGGCTGGCAACGCAAGCCATGATTCACTTTGACCAGGTCAGCAAACGCTATCCCGGCGGCCACGAAGCACTGAACAAACTCAGCTTCCATATGCCCCACGGTGACATGCGCTTTCTGACCGGCCACAGCGGCGCCGGCAAAAGCACCCTGCTCAAGCTCATTATGGTGATGGAGCGCGCCACCAGTGGCCAGGTGTTGATTGACGGCCACAATGTTTCACAGCTGCCGGCGCGCAAGATCCCCGAACTGCGCCGCAAAATTGGCGTGGTTTTCCAAAACCACCAACTGCTGTTCGACCGCAGCGTCTTCGACAATGTTGCGCTGCCGCTGATTATTGCCGGCTACGGCCACCGCGATATCGGCCGCCGGGTACGCGCGGCCCTGGACAAGGTCGGCCTGCTCGACAAGGAGCAGCAAAACCCCATTACCCTGTCCGGCGGTGAACAGCAACGCGTTGGCATTGCCCGCGCCGTGGTCAACAAGCCCAAGCTTCTGCTCGCCGACGAGCCTACCGGCAACCTCGACCCGCAACTGTCGGCAGAAATCATGCGCCTGTTTGAACAATTCAACCAGGTTGGCGTAACCGTGTTGATCGCCACTCACGACCTGTCACTGATCGCCCGCATGCCCTACAAGCTGTTGAGCTTGCGCCAGGGTCAGCTGGTTAGCGCCGGGGGACACAATGAACAAGCCTAAGTCCGGTGGCGCCAGCAAACTTCCCAAACGCCGCCTCAAGCAATTACAGAATCCAGCAAAACCCGCGCGCCGCGAGCCCGGCGGCGCCAAAAGCCACCGCACGCGCTTTAGCGACCAGTGGCAGAGCTACCGCAGCCACCACCGCCAAGTGGCCCGCGACAGCCTGCAACGCCTACTGCGTCGGCCACTGGCCACACTGATGACCACCCTGGTCATCGCCATTGCCATGGCGCTGCCCACCGGCCTGTATATCGGCTTAAATAACGTGTCAGCGGTTAGCGCCGACTGGGACGGCGCAGCCCGCCTGTCCGTGTTTTTAAAATTCAGTGTCGACAACCGCCAAGCCGAACAACTGCGCAGCAGCCTGGCCAGGCGCGACGCTATCGCCAGCGCCGAATACATCTCCCCCCAGGCCGCACTGGAAGAGTTTAGAACCCGCTCCGGCTTCGGTGAGGTATTGGACCAACTGGACAGCAACCCCCTCCCCGGCTTGATCATTGTCAGCCCGACCAGCAGTCATAGCAGCGCCGCGCAGGTACAAATACTGCGCGAGCAACTCGCCGCGCTACCCGAGGCCGACCTCGTAAAGCTGGATATGGAATGGCTGCAGCGCCTGGACCGCATCACCGAACTCAGCCGCAGGCTCACCCTGGCACTGGCCGCCATGCTCGCCCTCGGGGTACTGTTGATCGTCGGCAATACCATCAAGCTGGCGATAGAAAACCGCCGCGACGAAATATTGGTCATCAAACTGGTGGGCGGCACCAATGCTTTCGTGCGGCGGCCGTTCTTATACATGGGTTTCTGGTACGGCTTGTTCGGTGGCCTGCTCGCCTGGCTGTTACTTAGCGCCAGCCTGCTCTGGCTCAGCGGCCCGGTAAAAGCGCTTTCCGGGCTCTACAACAGCGACTTTTCACTAATGGGGCTGGGACTTCTCGACAGCCTGGTGATGTGGATCTGTGCCGCCAGCCTGGGCCTGCTTGGCGCCATGTTGGTGGTCGGCCGGGAACTGCGGGCGATCGAACCGAAGTAAATCTACGGTATACAATCAGGCATAACCGTCGGGGTTATTACGCTGCCAGCGCCAGGTATCTTCCATCATTTTTTCCAATGAGCTGTCGGCAGTCCAGCCCAGCAGCTCCCTGGCTTTGTCGGCGTTGGCCCAAAATGCGGCTAAATCACCGCTGCGGCGCGGCGCAAACTGGTAGGGTATTTCGCGGCCGGTCACGGCAGTGAAGGCCTGCACCATTTCCAACACCGACACCCCCTTGCCCGCACCCAAATTGATGGCGTGCAGACCGGGGTTGTCGAGCAAATTCACCGCACGGCAATGACCGTCGGCTAAATCCACCACATGCAGGTAATCGCGAATACAGGTGCCATCCGGGGTAGCGTAGTCGTCGCCAAAAATGGATAACTGCGGCAACTTGCCCACGGCAACGCGCGCAATAAACGGCATTAAATTATTGGGGATACCCAGGGGGTCTTCGCCAATTAAGCCCGAGGCATGGGCGCCTATAGGATTGAAATAGCGCAGCGCCGCCACTGACCAACGCGAGTCGGCCGCACATAAATCCGCCAGCACTTGTTCCACCATCGCCTTGGAGGTGCCGTAGGGGCTGGAGGGCTGCCCCAAGGGCAAGGTTTCAACGTAAGGCACCGGCGCGTCCGGGCCATACACCGTCGCTGAAGAGCTAAATACCAGCTTAAACACACCCGCCTTGGCCATCGCGTCGCACAAGACCAAAGTACCGTTCACATTGTTGTCGTAGTATTTCAGCGGTTGTTCAACGCTTTCACCCACCGCCTTTAGACCGGCAAAATGAATCACCGCATCGATGGCATGGTCGGCAAACAGCGCCGCCAACAGCCCGGCATCACGCACATCGCCCTGCACAAATGCCGGCCGCCGGCCAGTGATCAACTCCAGGCGGTTCAACACCTCGGCATTGCTGTTCACCAAGCTGTCTAACACCACCACCTGGTGGCCCTGCTCCAGCAGTTCAACCGCCGTGTGACTGCCGATATAACCGGCACCACCCGTCACTAAAATTGTCGCCATATTGCCCCCAGCCCCTTGTCCATATACTGCAGCCTATCATTCGCGGGCGGGCAGGCGGCGTAGCACACAAAAAAGCCCAGGCCAAAAGCAGCCTGGGCCACCGTGCTAGTAACAGGCGCTATTACGGCGCGCGGCCATAGCGGTCCTCAAAGCGCACAATATCGTCTTCGCCCAGGTAAGAGCCAGACTGCACCTCTATCAATTCCAGCGGAATCACCCCGGGGTTCTCCAGCGCGTGAACAACACCGACTGGAATATAGGTCGACTGGTTTTCAGTGAGCAGAATCTCATTGTCGCCGTTGGTCACCTTGGCCGTGCCCGACACCACAATCCAGTGCTCGGCCCGATGGTGATGCATCTGCACCGACAGCTTAGCACCGGGATTAACGGTTATTCGCTTCACCTGATAGCGCTCGCCGTTGTCCACCGAGTCATACACGCCCCACGGGCGGTGTACATGGCGATGGTGCAAGACTTCATTACGGCCTTCCGCCTTCAGCTGTTCGACAATTTTTTTCACATCCTGCACTTGGTGCTTGTCGGCCACCAAAACCGCATCGTTGCTTTCCACCACCACCACATCGCTCAGCCCTACCGTAGCCACCAAACGACTCTCGGCACGAATATAACTGTTGTGGGTATCGTGAGTAAGCACGTCGCCGTGCACCACGTTGCCCTCGCCATTACCTTCGCTAACTTCCCACAGCGACGACCAGGCCCCCACATCGCTCCAACCCGCCGACAGGGGCACCACCACTGCCTTGCCGGTTTTTTCCATGACTGCGTAGTCAACCGAATCATCCGGACAGGCACTGAACTCGGCCTTACCCACCCGCAGAAAGTCCACGTCCTGACTGCGCGCTGCATACGCCTGCTGGCAGGCGGCGTAAATATCCGGTCGATAGGCCTTTAACTCGTTCAAATACACATCGGCGGCAAACATAAACATACCGCTATTCCAGTAATAGCCGCCATCCTCCAAGTAAGACTGGGCGGTATCGGCATCTGGCTTTTCCACAAACTGCGCAACCGCAAAGGCTTCGCCCTGCTCGGCGCCGCGACGAATATAGCCGTAACCGGTGTGGGCGCTCTCGGGCACAATGCCAAAGGTCACCAGGTTGCCGGCCTCTGCCTGAACAGCCGCCTGCGCCACCGCCGCCTGAAAAGCCGGCACATCTTGAATAAGATGATCCGCAGCCATAACCAACATCAGCGGCGAGCCGTTTCCATCGCGCGCCAGCAAATCAAAGGCCGCCAACGCAATGGCCGGCGCAGTGTTGCGCCCCACCGGCTCCAGAATAATCGACGACAGTGCAGCCCCCGCCTCTTGCGACTGCTGGGCGACAATAAAACGGTGCTCTTCATTGCAAATCACCGCCGCGCCTTCGGCCTCCAAGCCGTCGAGCCGCGCCAAGGTTTCCTGCAGCATGGTCTGCTCGCCGGCAATCGCCAGAAACTGCTTGGGGTAAAGCCCCCGGCTGGCGGGCCAAAGGCGACTACCGCTGCCCCCGGCCATAATGACTGCATGCATTGAAACATCCTCTTATTCTGGGTGATAAACCGTTATATCGTATTTGGGCAGGGGAAGTTGAAGCCTAGACCTCAACAACCTTAACGCTGCGGCCGCGACCAATCCCGTAGTAAGCCAAGCCATAGCCCTCCACCAGCTCAGGTTCGTACTGGTTGCGGCCGTCAATAATTACTGCATGATTCAAGGCACCTTTAATCACCTCAAAATCCGGCGCCTTAAACACGTTCCACTCAGTACATACCACCAGGGCATCGGCGCCATTGAGCGCCGCCTCTTTGGTCCCCATCAATACCAGATCCGCGCGGTGACCGTAAATGCGCTGAGTTTCGTTCATGGCTTCCGGGTCGAAGGCCTGCACACTGGCGCCCGCCGCCCACAGTGCCTCCATCAATACCCGGCTGGGCGCATCGCGCATATCGTCTGTGTTAGGCTTAAACGACAGCCCCCACAATGCAATCTTCTTGCCCTGTAAGTCGCCACCAAAGTGGGCCAAAAGGCTGTCGAACAGCTTGCTTTTTTGGCGCTTGTTTACCGCCTCAACCGAACGCAGCAATTCGGGCACATAGCCCACCTTTTCGGCGGTGCGCACCAGCGCTTGCACATCTTTCGGAAAGCAGGAGCCGCCATAGCCACAGCCGGGGTAAATAAAGGAATAACCAATACGCGGGTCGGAGCCGATGCCCTGGCGCACTTTTTCTACATCGGCACCCAGACGCTCGGCCAAATTAGCAACCTCGTTCATAAAGCTAATTTTAGTGGCCAGCATACAGTTAGCAGCATACTTGGTCAGCTCTGCCGAGCGCACATCCATCACGATAATGCGCTCGTGGTTGCGATTAAACGGCGCATACAATTCGCGCATTTTCTCTTCTACCACCAGACTCTCAGTACCGATAATAATACG
>NZ_JBFIGO010000046.1:0-22492 GCF_041602295.1 Spongiibacter sp.
ATCGTTATACACACCTATCGGACTCGCCTGATTCGAACTGTAGTCCGACATACTAACGCCGCGAATCGAAAAAATTGGCTGAACATCGCCATACGGCCCACTCACCTGCATGTTCGGCACCTGGGCGCTAATATCATTGGCACTGGAAAAACCGAGTTTTTCTATCTGGTTTTCACTTATACCCGTAATCGCAATCGGCGTATCTTGCGTGCTGGCCGAACGCTTCTGCGCAGTAACAATAACCTCCTCCAGTTGCGGCGCCGCAACAGCCGCACTCGAAATAAAAAGACTACTAGCGCACAACCAAGCATTCTGCTTATTAAACCCGAATCTCATTATTATATTCCCCATACCAAAGCATCGCTTCCCATTACTCTGCTAGAGGCTACACAAGGCGACTTATTATTATCAGCCATTATCATTCAAATCACGACAGCACATATTGAGAGCTCCAACGCTCTATCACTAGAGGCCAAACTGGAAATCACTATTCGCTCCGACCCCGTGCAACAAAATACCGCACGACTACATACATGCAGAAAAACACCGCCTGGCTATTCCCGCGACAAGTGACAGATTAAGCAATGACATGACGACCACTAAAAACATCTATCACTGCGTTACCATTCGCGCGCATTACCGGCTCAATCTCTCGAAAAACATTCCGATAAAAATAGAATGGGACACGGGGAAAGGCGTGATGAATTGAGTGAAGATTCTGTCCCAGCCAGAACCATTCTAGCGGGCGCGCCCAGCGGGGAAACAACATACTACAGGTGTTTTTGAATCGAGCGCGTTGCTCATAGGGGGCGTGTGGGCGGTAGGCAAACCAATAGGTTGTGAACACCAAACCTAGTAGATAGCCCACATGCAGCATGGTAGTTTCAAGCGGAGCATAGCGGAATAACAACAACCGCCATGACAAGGCGATAACTAATTCTACCGAATAGATAATTTTAGTCCCCCAAGAAACCGGCAAAGATTTCTCACTAACCACAAAGCTTATCTGCATCCATAAGAATCTAAGCACCACCCTAACAAAATTGACAGAACCTCTCCCCATCCCCTTCAGCATATAATCGGGGTCGTGCACGGGGTCGTTAGTGTGACGGTGGTGGGCGCTGTGCTCCACCCTGTGACTGGCAAAGGGAATCAGCAATATTTGCCCGGCAATATAGCCGCAGACCTCGTTGATCCAACGGAACTTTTTATGCCGCCCACAGATATTTCCGTGCACCGCCTCGTGCAATGGTGTGTAAGACATATAGGTCAGTATCGCTACCGCTACTACCCACAAGGCAAGATTAGATACGTCCAACACCGCACAACAGAGCACCATCACGTACAATGTGACAAGCACAGCCAGCATAATTACAGTGAAAAACGCAAAGCCACCGCTGTACTGAAGCGCTACGTTAAGCGCATCACGATTCATTTCCTCTAGATCAGCAAACATTGCACTCCCTCCACAACACAGCCACCCAATACCGGCAGCTCTTCTCAGCAGTCACTTTAACCTCAAGACAAGCTTCCAAAATCGCCAAAAAACATTCATCTCATGCCAGTACGTCAACAGCCAAAAGTGCAGCAAATGAATGAGCTTCGTCCGGAAATGACTGTCGCGGGCTGACAAACTGAATAGCAAGTGAGGCGCCGTAGAACAAAACAATATCTGAGGGCAAAAAATGAGCAGCGAACACTGTGTTATCATTGGCGCGAGCCACGCCGGGGTGCAGTTGGCTACCAGCCTGAGACGAGAGGGTTGGCCGCACTTAATTAGCTTAGTCGATAGCAACCGCAGCCTTCCCTTTCAGCGCCCCCCACTGTCAAAGGGGTTTATGCAGGCCGATACCGCATCGCCGCCGCTCAACCTCCGCCCCGAGCAGTTCTACAGGGAAAACTCCATCGCACTACTTAACCACTGCACGGCGAGCGAGCTGGACCGCCATGCCAAAACGGTAGTCTTAAACGACGGTCAAAAACTGAGGTACAGCAAGCTGGTTCTTGCTACGGGGACAAGCGCCAGGCAGCCCCCCATACCGGGTAGAAACCTGCCTGGCGTTTTTTATTTGCGCAGCCTCGGCGACGCCCAGCAATTGAAGACGGCCTTGGCAAATACAAGAACCGCCGTTGTGATCGGCGGCGGTTACATTGGCTTAGAAACCGCCGCGACCCTCCAACGACTGGGCGTCGCTGTCACTGTAGTTGAATCAGCATCTCGCGTACTACAGCGAGTGACCGCGCCGGAAATTTCTACATTCTACGCTCGAGTCCACCACGAAGAGGGCGTAAAGCTGCTGACCGGCTGCCATGTCCAGGCCATTGAGGGTGACAAACATGTACGAACCGTCCACCTTTCCAGCGGACAAAGCATTCCTACAGATATGGTCATTATCGGTGTCGGCGTTGAGCCCAACACAGGGCTAGCAGAGGTTGCCGGGCTGACTGTCAGCAATGGCATAGCCGTCGACAAATATTTACGCAGCAACGACCCAGACATTCTCGCCATTGGCGACTGCTGCAATCATTTCAATCCCTTTTATCAACGCCGCATCCGCCTAGAGAGCGTGCAAAATGCTGTCGACCAGGCCAAAAGTGCAGCCAAAACACTCTGTGGCTACCCGTCAGAATACCGCGCCATGCCCTGGTTCTGGTCTGACCAATACGACATAAAATTGCAAATTGCTGGGCTGTCGTCAGGCTACGACGAGCTAGTCACCCGCGGCAGCACCGCGGCTGGACGTAGCTTTGCCGTTTTTTACTACCGCAAGGGGCGCCTGATTGCCGTTGATGCCATCAATCGACCCAAGGAGTTCTTATTCGCCAAGAACTTGCTGGCGGCCGGGCGCAATGCCCAGCCCGATAAGCTTCGCGATGAGACTATCGACCTGCGGGATATCACTGACTGAGCCCATCCGCGCAAAAAGGGGGGCGGGGGAAATACCTGCGCAGACGTGCTGACAATACAGTTAGGGGCGGCGGCGCCACCTAACCCAGCAACCCCAAAAAAACACTCAATCCATTGTCTTAAAACACCTTTTTATATAAATAGACAAGATTCATAAGTCCACGTAACATTCTTTAGAAGACAGAGAGAAGGTAGTGAATCCAGCCGCGCCCCTCCACCAGCGGCTGAGTGGATAGAGGCTCAACATCGGCAACAACAATGAATAACTCTCCCCCCGATACCGCTTCACTGAAGAAACAAGAATACCCGATTGCGCTACTGGACCTCGCCGAGAAATTTTACGAATACAGAAAGTTCGATGTAAATTCCCTCTATCGGCGCTGCGAGATCAAAGCCGAGCAAATATCTAGACAGCAGAATAGTATTAGCGGCCTGCAGTTTTATGAGCTGGTTCTTGCCTGCGCCAGTATTTCTCTGCCCGGCAAGCCACTATCCGTGCAAATGGCCGATTGCATACCGATCACCACGCCCGGCGGGATGTTCGGCGTGGCGTCTTTCACGGCCAAGGATGTGCAACAGGCCCTGCAAGTTATGATTGATTACTCACATACCGTCATGCCGGCCTATACGTTTGATCGCATCGGCGTTGGCAGTGAATGGCATATTCTGCTTAAACCAGCCGTCAGCTTCGGTAAGCTTCAAGCCGAAATTGATGAGATGGTATGTGGCTACTTCTTGAATTTTCGACACTTCAGCAAGTGGAGTAACCCGCCGGTACAGGTGCACCTAAGCCACGCTGCTCTCGGAGATAAATTTGATTACGAGAATCAGTTCAAGGCCGAGTTTCTCTTCTCCCAGCAGGCATGCAAAGTCGTTTTCAAAAAGCACCACCTTATTGCCCCACTCATTACTCATAACAAGGCAACCTTCAACGAGGTTTACCTTAAACTAAAGAACTCCTCACGGGCTGCCTCTGCACATTGCGCAGAAGAAACCGTGCGCAAGATACTCCAACAGCGCCTTGCCGAGGGTCGCTCGACCAGCATTACGCAGTTAGCAGAATTACTGAATATTTCTGAACGCACTCTGGCTAGAAAGCTACAGCGGGAACAGGTGTCATTTGTCGAAATAAAACAACAAACCTCCATCGATTACGCAAAGCTACTGCTAGATGGTAGCGAGTACCCGATCAGTAAAATCGCCAGTATCTGCGGCTACAACAGCGACTCCAACTTTTCCCGCGCTTTTAAAAACCTCACCGGCGAAACACCCAAACAGTTCCGCAATAGAAAATAGGGGAATTCCCCCCGCTAGCCCTTTGGCAGCGATCACTACCAGCAAGACCCACACCCTAACTTCCCCGCCCCCGGTTGGCCGACTAGCTTGGCGAGCTGTCTTGTAATGAACAAATATCGTCAGCAAATGACAGGCTGGGCTGGCTACGCTGCGTATACGTCCACTACTAATACGCCAAGGAGCCTCACTTTGATCACCCTTACATTCATCGAACACTCAGGCGAGCAGCATGTCGTCACTGCCGAGCCCGGTTGCACACTCATGCAGGCAGCAGTCGATAACGGGGTCCCCGGCATCGACGCCGATTGCGGAGGCGCCTGCGCCTGCGGCACCTGTCATGTAATCGTTGCGCAGGATTGGCTAAGTAAAACCGCAACACCCAGCGACAGTGAGTCAACCATGCTTGAAATGACCCCTGACCATTGCCGTCAGTCTCGCCTAGCCTGCCAGATCACCCTTTCTGAGCCGCTCGACGGTATGGTCGTAGAACTTCCAGAATTTCAAATGTAGAACATTAATGGAGCACATACTATGAAGGCCCAAGCCTCACAGGAAACCCCGCTTGCCAACCCCTACGACGTAGCACTGGAAGCAATTAATCTAAGTGATCCGCGGCTCTACTCACAGGGCTCCTGGCAAGAGTATTTTCGCCGAGTTCGAGATGAAGACCCGGTCCACTACCAAAAGGAAAGTGCATTTGGGCCATTTTGGTCAATAACACGCTTTGATGACATCGTCGCAGTAGACACCAATCACCAGGTTTTCTCATCTGAGCCCTTTATCATGATTGGCGACCCCAGTGACGACATCCCTCTGGAAAATTTTATATCAATGGACCCGCCAAAACACGACCAACAACGCGCCGCAGTGCAGTCGGTGGTTGCCCCTCGCAACCTGGCGGCGATGGAGTCACTTATCCGCCAGCGCATCGGCAGCATCCTCGACGATTTGCCTGAGGGCGAGACCTTTGACTGGGTGTCTCATGTATCTGTCGAGCTAACCTCTCAGATGCTGGCCACCATCTTTGACTTCCCCTACCAAGACCGTCACAAATTGGTCTATTGGTCAGATATGGCAACAGATGCCCCAGAACTATCTGGTGGAAAAACGAGTAAAGAAGAGCGCTTTAATGCACTTCAAGATATGGTTACCACCTTTTCGGGCCTGTGGTTCGAAAAAGCGGCGGCGCGCGCTGCCGGTGCGTCCCCTTCCTTTGACCTGATTAGCCTTCTCCAAGCAGACAGCAATACCAGTGACATGATCAACAGCCCGGCTGAGTTCATGGGCAACCTCGGCCTGCTCATTGTCGGTGGCAACGATACCACTCGCAACTCCATCAGTGGCAGCGTACTGGCAATGAACCAATTTCCAGAAGAATTTACCAAGCTAAAAAATAACCCCGAACTGATTCCAAGCATGGTCTCTGAAATTATTCGCTGGCAGACCCCACTCTCACACATGCGTCGCGTCGCCAAACAAGACTACCAGCTTGGCGGAAAAACAATTCGCGCAGGAGACAAAGTGGTGATGTGGTATATCTCTGGGAATCGCGACGCGCAGGTCATAGACAATCCAGACCGAGTCATCATTGACCGCCCCAACCCCCGCCACCACCTCTCCTTCGGCTTTGGCATTCACCGCTGCATGGGCAACCGGCTGGGTGAGATGCAGCTGCGCATCACCTGGGAAGAAATTCTCAAACGCTTTAGCGACATCAAGTTAGTCGGCTCGCCCGAGCGAGTGTATTCAAACTTTGTACATGGCTATAGCTCGATGAACGTGCAGGTAACTCGTATCTAGCAAAGCCATCTCCTGCAGCGACAACCCGCTGCAGGCTTTCTCCCGGGCAACAGGGCAAGTAATTGGAAGGGACAATGACCACGTTCGACTATGACTTCATTGTAATTGGCTCAGGCTTCGGCGGCAGTGTAAGCGCGTGCAGACTTAGCGAAAAAGGCTACCGCGTTCTTGTCATTGAGCAGGGCCGCCGCTGGACAGCAGCTAACCTACCCTCCAGCAACTGGAAGTTCTGGCGCTACCTTTGGGCCCCCGCCGCCGGCCTACGTGGCTTTCTGAGCCTACGACTGTTTCGCCATGCACTCATAATGCACGGCAATGCCGTTGGCGGGGGTTCAATAACCTACGCACAAACACTGCTTGTCCCCCCGGACTCAGTCTGGCGTGACGGCAACTGGGCTGGACTCGATAACTGGGCGGCGGTAATGCCCAAATATTATGCCCAAGCAAAAAAAATGCTCGGTGTAACGAAGAACCAACGCCCCGCCGCCGCCGACGCAAAACTCAAGGACATGGCCAAGGCAGCGGGAGTCGAGCACAGCTACTATTACACCGACGTCGGAGTGTTCTTTGGCAACGACAATGACGAACCCGGAAGCGAGTACCCCGACCCTTACTTTGACGGACAAGGTCCAAAGCGAAACTCGTGTATCGCCTGTGGCGGCTGTATGGTCGGTTGCCGGCACAATGCCAAAAACACTCTCGACAAGAACTACTTGTACCTTGCCGAACGCAACGGCGCGGAAGTGCTCGCCGAATCTAAAGTTATCGATGTTCAGCCCCTCGGTGGCTGCGCCGACGGCAGCGCGGGCTACAGCATAAGCACTACTCGTTCTTTCTCGTCATCGGCTAAACAGCAAAAACGAATTACAGCTCGCGCGGTTGTTTTCTCTGCTTCCTCACTAGGCACCCAGGAGCTGCTCTTCCGGCTTAAGGATAAAGGCTCACTACCAAATATCTCCGACGACCTTGGCAAGCGGGTTAGAACAAACTCCGAATCAATTCTCGGAGTCCGCTACCCCGGTAGCCAACTAAAGCTTTCCTCCGGCATTGCAATTGGCTCCGGCATTCATATCGACCGCTTTACACACGTAGAGGCCGTGCGATACCCCGACGGCTCAAATCTGTTGAGCGGCATGTTTACCACGCTTACCGGCGGCCAGCCGGGGGCCATGCGGATTGCCCACTGGCTAATCGCCGTGCTGAAATTACTGCTTACCCGGCCTATTTCCGGTTTCAGAAGCTTGATACAGTGGCGATTTGCTAGGGAAACCGTCATCTTACTGGTCATGCAAACACTGGACGGCCACATCAATATGCGTTGGCGTCGACGCTGGTACTGGCCATTTAGCAAAAAGCTGTGCAGCGAAGGAGAGCGCATTCCAACATACATTCCACAGGCAAATCGCTTTGCCGAGCAAGCCGCAAGGGCCACCGGAGGCCTCGCACTCAGTTCACTGTCCGAAATCGCCTTCAATGTACCCACAACGGCACATTGCATGGGTGGCTGCGCCATGTCGAACAGCCCTGAATGCGGGGTAGTTGATGGCCAAAACCGCGTATTCAATTATCAAAATCTATATATCGTCGACGGCTCAATACTTTCGGCAAACCTCGGGGTAAACCCAAGCCTGACGATTACCGCACTCGCCGAGAGAGCCATGTCATTTATTCCAGCCAAGGATGCCAAGCTGCCCTGAGCGATCGCCCATATAAACGCGGAAAACGCACTGCAGCCCGCGAGGTAACACCACCGCTGGCCAAACAAATGCACCCGCCTGCGCACAGGTAATCATTACCAGTTGTTAAGGCGCAAACGGCGGGGCGCGCAGCGGTGCTACACTCGACACTCCGTAGTCACCAGCAGTGTTAGCGCCATGGCCCTTATCCACCGCATAGACCACCCCGTTGTCGACGGCATCCGCCTGGGCCGCGTCGACCGCCGTGGCAACTACCACCTCACTGCCAGCTGCATTGTCTACCGCATTGGCGACACCGTTATCGACACCGGCCCCGCCCGCGAGATCAGCGCCCTGCGCGGCTATTTTGCCGACAAACCGGTCACGCAAGTACTGCTCACCCACCACCACGAAGACCACAGCGGCAATGGCGCGTACTTTCAGCAACAACAAGGCGCCGCAATCTACAGCCACCCCCACAACCACCCCGCACTGAGCCGAGGTATCCGCCTGCCCATGATTCGGCGTATGACCTTTGGCGATGTACCGGCCTACCAGCCCCAGGTCGTGCCCGAGCACATTGAGTTAAGCAGCGGTCATCACCTACAGGCCATTCACACCCCCGGCCACACGCCGGACTTGGTGTGCTACTTAGAGCCGAATGAAGGTTGGCTGTTCTCTGGCGATCTCTATGTGTCCAGCCGCCTGAAATACATGACCGTGGACGAGGACATGGGCGACTGGATCGCCAGCCTGGAGCGCGTACTGAGTTTGGACTTTGACACCCTGTTCTGTTCGCATCGCGCAGTGGTCTATAACGGCAAGGAAGAGCTGGCCAAGAAACTGGATTTCTTTAAAAGCTTTCGCGAGGAAGTCGGCCACCTTCACCAACAGGGGCTGTCGGAAAAACAAATCACCCGCAAGCTGCTCGGCCGCGAAGACAGCAACTCCTACCTGTCGAGAATGCATATGAGCAAGCGCAATATGGTGACGGCCAGCTTGCAAAGCTTAAGCAAGTTATCCACCACAACAAGGTGCTGAGCGCGGGCTCAGCACCTTGTTCGCCTTAACCCAGACGATGCAGGGCGCAAATTTTATTGCCCGAAGGATCGCGCAAATACGCCAGATACATTTTGCCCAAGCCGCCTTCGCGCACGCCCGGCGGTTCTTCACAGCTGCTGCCGCCATTGGCCACCCCCGCCGCATGCCAGGCATCGGCCTGCTCCGGGCTGCTGGCCGCAAAGCCAATCGTGCTGCCGTTGCCACAACTTGCCGGCTCACCGTTAATCGGTTTGGTGATGGCGAACACGCCACTTTCACCAAAGTAAAAACAGCGGCCCAAATCATCCATCACACCGGGCTGATAACCCATCGTCCCCAACACCGCATCGTAAAACTGCTTGGCTTTCTCAACATTGTCGGCGCCGACCATCACATGACTAAACATACGTCCTCCTTCCATTTATATTCATTCGAATCACACAGCGTACCCGCTTACCCGCTACAGGCCGGGATCTATCTCGCCATCAAGGAGAGCGGCAAACCCCCAGAATGTTACAGTGCCGAGCCGGCACAGGCCTGTAGCGAAGCCCAGACGGCCTCCGTCAACTCGCCTCATGCCGGCACCGCTGACTCGCCAATCGCGCGCTGCGACAGGCGCTGCTGCAACCAGTGCACAACATCGGCAAACACCCGCTCCCTGTCGATTTCATTAAAGATTTCGTGATACATACCGCGGTAAATTTTCAACTGCTTATCGCGGCTAGTCAGCGCGTGATAAAAAGCCTCTGTGCCCTGCGGGGCGCTGACTTTATCGGCGCCGCCATGCATCGCCAACACCGGCATGCGCAGCTGCGGCGCCAGCTCAGCGACCTCTTGCTGGGCCTGTAAAAACGCCCGGTACATGCCCGGAGTCACTCTGCCGTGGTTGTAGGGGTCTCGGCCTTGGGCGACCCCGACGCTGGGGTCGCGGCTCAAATCAGCCACATCAATATCATTGGCGATCGCCAATGTCGGCCAAAGCCTGGCCAACAGCCGGCTGGCCAGGCGCTTCCAGGCCGCGGGCTCAAAGCCCAGCTGGAAGGCCGCACTGCTTAACAGCAGCCCGGACAGCTCTGGCGGGTTCTCCACGGCAATACGCGCGGCAATCAAACCGCCCAGGCTGTGGCCTGCTAAAAAATGGGCTTTAGGGGCGCGGCTCTGGGTGTGCGCCATCGCCGCACGCAGATCATCGGTGTACTGTGAAAAGCGATCGACATGGCCTCGCCGGCCGTCACTCTGACCGCTGCCGCGCAGATCGGCCATGACCACAGCAAAGCCCGCAGCATTTAACACCGCCGCCAGCGGCTCATAGCGCCCGGAATGCTCACTGGTCCCGTGGCTCATCGTCACCCAGGCCAGAGGCTCGGCAAGAGGGCGCCACTCACGGGCAAACAGTCGGGTGCCATCGGCACTGCGCAGCGAAAATGTCGTGTGGTGTGTGTTTATCATGGCTCTGTTCTAGGAGGTGATTTTTACAAGGAGGGCTCAACAATAGCGAAGCCTCGCAGGCACATCGGCAGCGCCTGGCAATCTGCCGCGACCAGCCTAGCAAACGCATCGCAGCCGCTCAGCGCCAGCCGCGACAAGCGCTGTGCTGCGCCGCCAGCACATTCCGCCGGCGACACAGAGCGCACAGGGAGCGCCCTGTGGCTTGCAGCGACCGCTTAAGGCGTCTGCCAGCCCGGCTCCCAAGTCTTGGCAAACGCCGGGCTAGCCCAGCCCGCAGGGAACTCCGCCGGCGTCATTTGTTCGCCACCGGTAATCACCTGCCCCTGCTCGTCCTGATACCTCAGCCAGGTCACCGTCGGCTGCCACGCAAGGGGACGCTTCGACCAGTCACACACTCCCGTGGCAAAGGTTTCTTCCAGCAACTGCCAGTCCTCTTCCTGCCACACACTGTTGCCCAAACCATAGTTGTCATCGCGACTAAAGGGCTGCAGCTGACACTGGGCCTGATCGCCGTACTTGTCGGCGCCGGCCTCGGTGCGCGGCGTGCCAAACACCAACATCGCCTGCTCTGGACACATTTCGCCGGGAACCCCGTTGCACTGGTCTTGCACACTGGCTGGCTTATTCGCGATGATTTTTTCCGCCAGCGGGCTGTTACTGGTGTCGGCCTCGATGGCATCCAGCCAAGAGGCCATGGCGACCAGCGACTGGTTCATATAATTGGGGTCGCCAATCAGTGGCGTCGCGCCGCCCCAGTGAACAAAATTATCCCGGTGGCCAAATTCGCGCTCCAGCCGCCAGCGCACCCAGTAGCCGTGCACACTGTCGTGGGCCGCACCGGGATCAGGGCCGGTCATATTGATAATCGGCACGGTGTCCATATTCACAATCGTGTTCAAAATACCTGTGCGGTAGGCATTGGGCAGCGCCGGGTAGTCGGGCTTCAAACGCTCAGCGGTGACGTTCAAACTGGGGTCAACACCGCCGATATTGGTATTGATCGCCAAAAATTGCGCCGGGCTAATAAAACCCGATTGCAGAGCCGTCAAGCCATACTGCACCCCCTCATTACCGAGGGGAAAGCCCGAAAACGCATAACCCAGATCCTTTTCAATTTGCGACCAGTGATCGCGGTCCGGGTCTTCGTCGGGAAAGCGCTCGCGGGGGCCCACAATATTTTGCATAAAGGTCAGCACATCGCAGCGCACCCCGCCCGGATTGGTCTCTTGATCAAAGCGCTCTTCATCGCTCACGCCTCCGCAGTGCGACGCGGGGTCCACCGCCTCGGCAAATAGCGCCGAGTCGGCCAGCGAAGCATTCACCATACCGTTGGCATGGCCGTAAATGGCGTTTTGCTGGGGCAGCGTAAACACCGTGCCATCTCTGGCCACGGTGTTCGTTGGGTTGTCGGCATTGGTGCCAAAATACTTCAGCAGAATGTGGTAGTCGGCAAACTGCGTCGCGGTGCTGATCACATCGGGGTAGGTACAGGTGGTCAGCAAGCCCTGGTACAAGCCAGGATAGGCATTGGCAATCATATTCTGGGTGATCGCACCGCCCGAACAGCCCGTGCCCACGGTGTAGCGCAACTCGCCGTACTGTTCGATAAAGCGCTCCTTGGCCATCAGCAGCGACTCGGCCTGGTAGCTCAGATTACAGTTGTGGCCGAGATTTAGCTGCGCAGTAGACAGCACCGACCAGCCCAGCCCCAAGGCGGTGATATAGGACTGCTCGATCGCCGGATTGGCGGGGATAGTGCCGGCGTAGTCATCAGTGCGCGCCGAGCTGGTGTCGTGGTCGCCGCGACAGTTACCCCCGTGAGTCACCAACAAACGGCCATTCCACTGCGACTGCGGGAGCACCGGCGTCCAGTCTTCCCCGACTTTGTGCAGAGTGAAAATTTTGTATTGATCGCGAGCTTGATAACCGGTTTCCAGGCGCACAATAAACGGCACGGTCTCGCCACTATCGGTAGTGGTTTCCGCTACATCCGCAGGCGGATTATCGGGGTCATAGGGCTGCAAACCCGCGACCAGGGGATTGCTGGATATATACAGCCACTGGTATTCCGCCGGCTGATTGCAGTCGGCATCCACCGCGCCGCCCTGGCACTCCCAGGGCTGGATGTGGGGGCCGGTAAATACCGGCCCGCCCACCGGGTGATTGACCACAGTAATGCTATTGCCAATATTTGCACTGAGCGTGTTGTCGCCCACAGTCAGACCATCGACCACACCCACCAAGCGCAGCGGATCACTGGGCGTCGCCTGCAACACACTGGTCACATCGTCACCATTGCGCAGCAACACCAAATCCGCCAGCGCCTCGGCGTTTTCCAGTCGCACTTCGACCAGAGCATCACCAGCGGAGACCAAATCGGCGCGATTAGACAGCACCGAAATGACCGCCCGGTTATCTTCAGTGCCCGGTGACTCGCCACCACCGCCTCCCGAGCTGCTGCCACCACAGGCGGCCAGCGCCAAACTAATCAGTATGAAGACGGTTCTTATCACGGCTTATCTCCTCAACTCATTCACTGCGTTTTGGCCAGCATTGCACCGCCGGCCCGGTGTAAAAACCGTTCCCGGCCTGCAGAGGGTCGCCAACGGCTGCGCGCCGGCGAGTCCACCCACAACCCTAGCAAACCCCAACGGCCGGGCGCATGGCGTAAAAACCACCATGACCATCCGTATCGCGCCCAGCCGTTAGCGACAAAGGGAGCCGCCAATAAGCCCGCTAAACACCCTAAAAATTTAGCAACGTCGACGATACTGCGGCTATCTACAACTAACGCCTGGGCTTGTCAGCATACCACCCAAGCGCCACTATTGCGCATTAATAATTAACAGGGAAAAGAAAGGGGCCAGGTCGCCCGACATCGCGGCCGTGGGGTGCGCCCAGCTGCATTGCAGTGACAGCGGATAGGCCTCAGCGCGAAAACCTGTCCTGCAGGGCATAGGCTACCGCGTTAAAACCCTTCAGCATGTCTTTGCCGAACAGCCTCACCACCAGCGGCGTCAACAGCCCGGAAAAGGCATCCCAGGTTTGATAACTGCAGTGCTGGTCGTCAATCGCCTCCAGCTTTTGGTCCCGCCGCGCCACCAGCAGCCATTTGGCGCCCATGGTCATGCCCCAGGCCAAACCGCCATCTATGTCGGCGCTCTGCACATACTCCGTGCTCACCCGGTCGCCGCGCAGCGGCATTTTGACGTGTAGCTCCACCGGCGCGCCGATCTCCAGCGTGCCGATCACCGGGTTGGTAAAGGGGTTCCAATCGCGGTAGCCGTCCAAATCGGTCAACAACGTCCACACCTCCTCGCGCGAGGCATTGATGGTGACCTTGTCGGAATAGAGAGTGTGTTTAAACATGGCAGATAATCACTTTAACAGCCGGTGTCGCCCCGGCGTACAGGTAGCGCGCCGGGGCGTGAATGCCCCGACGCCCGGCGCTCACTCGCCCCAGAACTTCCACCATTTCCGGCTGTGCTGCTCTCGCGCCTTTTGGCCCTGCTCAGAGCCCTTGCCCGCTTCCTTCTGCACTTGCTCAGACTTCATCGCCCGCTGTTTCTCCAGGCCTTTGGCATCGCCGTGCCCGCCGCCCATATCATCGTCATCATCCATGTCCCGATGGGCATCCGAGTCGAGCGCTTTCATCTTCTTGGCCTTTTTCTCCTTCAGCCGCTCTTCCGCCTCGTCCACCTCGTCTTCGTGCATGTCTTTGGCATTTTTATGAGCGGCCTTTTGCTCCTCGGCCGCCATCTCCTTGCCCTTCCATGCCGGCTTGTCCGCCAATGCCGGCGTTACAACAACGCTCAATAGCGCCAGTGACAACAACTGTTTTTTCACACAACGTCCTCCAAAACCGCAAACCGAAAGATTCCTCCACCCGGGTGCACAAGCCAACACATCGCAACCCACGCTAGGGATTGTCTGCGCCTTCAGGCGCTAAAGCAATCACCCCGTCAGCCTGTATCCGCGCGGCCACTTGCTCGCCCCAGCGCCGATAGGCCTCGCCCCCCGGGTGAAAGCCATCGGCAGCAATATCACCGCCGTCCAACAGCGCCGCCAGCTCCACATACTCGCAGCCCTCATACCCGCCCACCACCGCCTGCAAGCGGATATTCAAACGCTGCGCACGCCAGCCCAGCCACCAGCGAAGAGGCTGCGGCAACGCCGGAAAATACTGCATAGGCGGCAGCCCAGAAAAGTAGATGACACGCGCACCGAAACGGCTTTGCAAGGTGTCGATAATCGCCTGCAAGTTGCTCGCCCAACGCGCCTCGCGGGTTAAGCCAGTAACATCGTTCACACCAATAGACACCAACACCGCATCGAAGTGACGGGCGGGCGACTGCCTCAAACTTGCCAGCAGCTGCGCCGAGGCATCGCCCGACTTGGCCATTAGCTGCCAGCTCACCGCTCGCGTGCTGCTGAGCGGCCCCAGCACCTGCCCCGACAGCGCCGCATATTGATGCTCAACCCCAACGCCCGCCGCCGCCGAATCCCCGACAATCAGCAGCGACAGCTCCGGCCCGCAGCCGACCTGCCCGGCGCGCGCGCCCGCCGGCTCCGCCAAAACCGGAGTCACCCGTTTTACATAGCGCCCCTGAACATAAAACACCGGCGCCAGCAGCAGTGTCGCAAGCTGGTAAATCATTACTCGACCTCGATGTCCGTTTCGCCCAACAGCCTATTGCCGCAGGCATTGCCGGCGACGCCTCAATCGCCAGGCAAGGCCGCAAACACTTGCCTGCGCGCCGCCAGCGCTTCAACGGCATTGGCGCGAAATGCCTCATCGCAAGCACCGCTCAACTGTCGGCAAGTCATGGTCTTCATCGCACATTCGCGCGTTATTATTTTAGCGACGGCAGGCCGCAGCAGAAATGCTTGCCCTCGAGCCACGGCCAATGACCGCAACTCGCCGGTGCATTACCGCCCCACCAGTAGATAGGGTATAAAAATCACCAGGCCAACGGCCAGCGCCGCAATGGCACTGAGCAGCACGGCCGCCGCCGCCACATCCTTGCACTTTGCAACCAGCGGATGAAATTCCGGCGAGGCCACATCACAGAGCAGTTCAAGCGCCGTGTTCAGCGCCTCGGTCACCCACACCAAAGCCATCGCAAAAATGAGCAGGCACCACTCAACGCCACCCAGGCGGAAGTATAGGCCGGCGACAAGCACCGCCAGCGTGGCGCCCAAATGCACCCGGCTATTGTGCTGACTGCGCAGCATCTCTGCGATACCGCGCAGCGCGTAACGCAGGCTTCTCAGCCGCGCACGAATAGAAAAGGAATCTGTCATGGTTTATGTATAGCGCCTTGCCCAAGCCCGGCGCAAGCGGCGCGCCGGGCATAGCCGCAGTCTGGCCACCACCGCACAGGCTATTTAAGGTCAACGCTCACCGGGCAGTGGTCTGAACCCATAATGTCGTTCCAGATCTCTGCGGCAATCACCCGCTCGGCAACAAGATCGCGCTGCCCCAAAAAGTAATCTATCCGCCAGCCAATGTTTTTGCCCCGCGCACCGGCGCGATAGCTCCACCAGCTGTATTTCACCGTTTCGGGATGCAAATGCCGAAACGTGTCCACAAAGTCAGCGGCGACAATATTGTCCATGCCGTCAATTTCTTTCTGGGTAAAGCCCGCGCTCTTGTTGTAGTTGGGCTTGGGCCGCGCAATATCGATCTCGGTGTGGGCCACATTAAAATCGCCGCACATCAGCACTGGCTTGTGCGCGTTCAAACCATTTACATAGGCCAAAAAATCCCGGTCCCAGCTCTCGCGATACTCCAGCCGCGCCAGCTCGCTGCCCGAGTTGGGGGTGTACACGGTGAGCAGATAAAAATCGTCAAATTCCGCGGCGAGCACCCGCCCCTCATTGTCGTGCTCAGGCATGTCCATATCGGCAAACACCCGCAGCGGCGCCTCGCGGCTGAGGATTGCCACACCGGAATAGCCCTTGCGCTCGGCGGAGTTGCTGTACACATGATAGCCATCAAGCCCTTCCAGCGCGGCGGCCACCTGATCATCCTGGGCCTTGGTTTCCTGTAGGCAGAGGATATCGGCCTGCAGGGTATCCACCGATTGCAGAAAATCTTTCTTCATTACGGCGCGGATGCCGTTCACATTCCAAGAGGCAATTCGCATGACTGAGTCCGGTAAAAGTGTGGCGCCTTATATACCACGCTCGCGGCAGCGCCTCAAAGGCAAACACCGTGGATCGCAGACAGCGTGAGCTGGCTATCTCCGCGGCCGCATGTCTGCACAATGCCGTCGCGCCACCAACCAACCAGTCTATGCGGCAGCCTCCGGAGGACGGGCCGCGCTCTGCAGCGCCGCGAGATCTTCATCGACCGCCAGGGCCATCTCAGCCCGTTTCAATGCTAAGCGCGCGTGATACAGCGCGGCATTTCGCATTTCCGTATCCCCCACCGCGGCGAGCGCACGCAGGGCCTTTTGCAGCCGCACCGACACCTCAACCACCCCGGCGCCGTCGCGGCCGATAGCGGTAAAGGCATCGTCGAACATATCGCGCAGCGAAACCTCCGGCACCTCAACGCGATCGTGCAGCGGCACCTGCTCGTCAACCTCCTTTGACGGCGCATTCCACAACACAAACAACCGCAGCAGCGTGCCGACAATATCGATGGCCGTGCCGGGATCATTCACCGCGGGCGACAGGGCGCGGCCGGCGATTTCCGACAGCACGACCAGGCCAAATCGCGGGTCGTCGTCAAACAAGCGTTCGCGACCAATCTGAAATGCAGCGGCCACAGCCTCACCATCTTGCTCGGCACCATCACCGCCATCATCGCGGATATAGGCCAGCGCTCGACCTGGCGCCGCAAAAGTACCGGGCAGAGCCGCGACCAGCACCCGCGCCTGCCGCTCTTCTGCCCAGCACTGCAACGCGGCAACATCGATGTGCTGCACATAGCCTACCCTGGCGGCAAACACCGCCGTGCCACAGGGCTTACCTTGCGCGGCCACACCACCCAGCCACGGCGTCGCCCGCCGCCGCCGCAGGGCGGCCTCGGCCGCCTGCTCAACCTTGCGGATAGTCGACCCCAACCGACCCAGGCGGGCAATGTTGTCGACCCAGCGGACAAAGGTGACGATCACCACACTGAATACGAACACGGTCAGCACAAACAAAATAAACAGCCCGGCCGCTGCGTAATAGTCGTTCTTGACCGCGGTGAGCGCCACAATGCTAAAAATGAATGAGCCGACAAAGGTGGACAGCGCGTTCTGCGAGGCATCGTCGGCCACTACCACTGGGAAGGAGCGCGGCGTCGCCGTACTGCCTGCTGCCGCATACGCCGACACCATCGACGCCACCGAAAACGTGGCAATGACCAGCATGCTGGCCGCCATAATCGACAGCAGCGTCTCCAGCGAGCCCACCGCGATCTCTGGCACAAATGCCATCAGGCCGCTGCCATCGGCCAGTTTGGCGATAAACGCCGTCGCGATCGACAACAGGCACACCACCAAGGGCTTCACCCACAGACGGTCGCGAAGCCGGTTGCGCAGAAACCTCAGGCGGTCCACCGAAAATGAAAAAGCCATCGTTGTCACCTCATTAAACGCCAGGGCCACGCGCCCTGGAAAACTCAACTCAGTGTAGACAACAATGGCTAACCGCTAGCCAAACAAAGAAAATGCCGGGACAGGAGTAAGCCTCCCACTGCGGCGAGCCCCAGCCCAGGCCCACGGCGGCGACTAGCTGCTTAAGCGGCCCTAGCCGCCACGCCAACACGCGCAAACCAAAGCACAGCGCACCCGGCCCGACCCGCCGCGAAGCCGGGCTTATTGCATCACCGTCCCATCACGTCACTTGAGGCCAGGCAACACCCCCTTGAGCAGGCCGCCCTTGTCGGCCAGGGAGGGATCGGCAATACGCACCATAATGTGTGCGTAAGGCGTGCCCTTCCACATCACGTAAACGGGGTCTTTCGGGTTGGTCGACAAGCCCTCAAGCATGGCGGGGTCGGGCACCACAATCATCAGGTGCGGTCCCTCTTTCACCCAGTCGTTATCGTCGCTGGGCTCTGTGGCAAAGGGGTCTTTATTGCTCACCCCCGGCGCGTCGCCCTCGCCTGCCAGCATGTAGGAAATACTGAAGGTCTTTACCTTAATTGCTTTCTTGGCCGCCCAGGCCGCAATCAACTCATCCCACTGCGGCTGATTGCACATCGGCCCGCTGCCCATTGAACCGGGGTAGCAGGTCCAGCCATTGCTGCCCTCCCGCAGCACCTTGCCATCCATCGTCTTGATCGTGGCGCTGCCAGAAATCACCGGTGGCGCCGCGCTTTGCGCATCGGCAATCATCGCCGCCTTGCCCTTATCGGCAAAGCAGACACTCGCCGGCAACAACAAGCCGGCAGCCAGCCACCCCTGCCAGCCGTTCGGCATGAATTTTCTGCTATTCATCGCTTTCACTCCTCTAGGAAAACCGGCGGCATCCACCGCCGGCTCACGGATGTGTACACATCAATAAAGATAGTCGAAAACGACGGCGGCACTGGGCCGAGGGGGAATTAAACCGGACTGGCACACGGCTTTTTCACGCCGGGCTAACCGCCTTGTCACAAACTGGCTCTATAGCGGTTATTTCATCGGCAATGCGGACTGACCACGGCCAGCGAGAACGACGTTTTAGCCGGACACAACTTGCCCGGGCCAACAATCAGCAAGCGCCGACAAGGCAGCTCGACCGCCCGCCGCTAACGAAACTCAGCGAGGCGCTCTGCCGTATCAAGAATGTCGCTGTACTCGGTCGCCAACTCCTTCGCCAGCGCGTCGTCAATCGCATGCCCCTGCTGCGCCATTCGATACAAGTCCTTCATCGCGGCGACCGCCGCACGAGAATTACCGGCAATCTGTGCCGCGCGCGTGGCGACCAAATCGTCCAGCTCTTCGGGGCCGGCGACCGAGCTATTAGCAATTCCCAGCCGTTCAGCCTCATCGCCTTTAAGCACTCTTGCGGTGTAGGAAAGCTCCTTGGCTTTGCGAACGCCTATCGCCTGAGACAAGGTCTGGGACATGCCCCAAGTGGGACGCAGACCAAAGCGCGTGTGGGTATCGCCGAACTTTGTGCCGTCGGTGGTATAGATGAAATCACAGTGTAAGGCCAACTCCAGCGCACCGGTAAAGCAGGCGCCATGCACCTTGGCAATGACCGGAACCCGACAATTGCGAATCGCCGTATAGGCCTGCTTGGCCGGCCCGTCAAACAAATCGCCAATACGGCCGAAAGCGGGTTCAATATCCTGCAGCACCTTAAGGTCTACACCGGCAGAAAATGCCCGCCCCGCACCCTGCAAGACCACCACCGAAACACCGGCATCGGCACTGGCCTCGTTCACCAGGGCCGCGACACCGGTCAGCATTTCCGGATGCAGGGCATTCATGGCTTCTGGCCGATTAAAAGAGATGGTGAGCACACCCTCTTTTAGCTCGCTCAACAGCTTGTCAGTCGCTGACTGGTAATTTGCGCTCATAAGACTTTTCCCGAGTTCAGGGCGAGTAACCCACTTGGATTTCAACACGCATTCTGCAATAAGGCCGCGGCGACGCATAGCCCCGGCAACAAGCAAACCATGCCAAGCCGCATAACTAAACGGAGCGCGTTCACCGCACAACACAAGCACCCACGCTGCCAGGCGGCAGCCTGGCTTATTCGGCCATGCCAAAGTGCTGCCTGAGCCGCCGATGCCGGTGCGTAAAAAACAAGCTCACTACTTTGTTTGCAAGCCAGCCCGCATAACGGGGTTCAAACGTTAGCTCATCTGTCAGCGTATAGCCATTTTCGGCAGGGACTATTCGCCTCACATGCTTCCACATACGCATGGAACCCATTCTGGATAGCTCTGTAAAACCCTCCGCGGGGTCTAAGCGCTGCAGACAAAAATCAGAGTAATCAAAAGGTATAACTTTTAAAAACCACAACCAGCTACGAAAGAGTGGCCTACCCGGCACAACGGCGATCGACTCAAGGGCTGTCACGCCCCGCGGGAAAGTCATTCGCAGGTAGGGCGACATCTCCCACGAGATTCCCTCAATGGAGGTTATCCAACGCCAAAGCGCGGGGCGATCGGCTTTAAGCGTGCTGGAAAAGCTCAGTTGGTATTGCATAAGCGTTATTATCCTGGCTCCACAATCAATGGACTCACCACAATCAATAGGCTCACCACAATCAATAGGCTCACCACAATCAATGGGGCGCAGAGTCATCGACTCGGTTAGCCCCTTGCCGAAAAGGACTCATGGTAAGCGACCTGTCCACGCGGCCACTCTGCGCCAAGTAACAAGGCCTGAAAATACGCCTCTGGCACACCGGGAAGTATCAAGCCCTCTCTGGGTTTAAAGCCAAAGCGGTGATAGTAGTTGGGATCGCCCAGCAGCACACAACCCTTCGCCGGCATTTTCTTTAGCTCTTGAATGGCGGCATTCATCAGTTTCGTGCCGATACCTGCTCCCTGCTTATCCGGAAGAACTGAAATTGGGCCAAGCCCATACCAACGATCTGAACCGTCAGAAATAGTGACCGGAGAAAGCGCCACATGCCCGACGATATCGCCGTCGTCTTCGGCCACAAGGGAGATCGATAACGCAGCTGATTGGCGAAGTGCCTTAACGATAAACTGCTCGGTATGATCGCTGTGCGCTGCCTCACGAAATGCGGCAACAGTAAGCGCATGAATCGCCTGAACATCGCCCGCCTGCTCTTTTCGGATAAGGATACTCAATCAATTCTCTCCTTGGGGCTTGAGGCCTTAAAAACTCACACTCTCTCCCGGGCCTGGTATCTGCGGCGACCAACCTTGTCGCTTGGCTTGTTCGGCAATGGCCAGCTTGGCCTGGTCTTCTCCGTGAACAAAAAACAGCCGCGGCTTCTTGCCCTTGAATTGACCCAGCCAGGCCAATAACTGGCTCTGACCCGCATGGGCGG
Organism: Spongiibacter sp.; assembly: GCF_041602295.1. Lineage (GTDB taxonomy): Bacteria > Pseudomonadota > Gammaproteobacteria > Pseudomonadales > Spongiibacteraceae > Spongiibacter. The sequence goes on from NZ_JBFIGO010000046.1 coordinate 21,130, forward strand.
AAAAGCCCCCCAGGGTGTGAATGGCGGCCTTTACGGCAATTTCCTCTCCGCCAATTTTAAAATAACGAGCGCCATCGACGATCGCGCGCCCCGGTGTCCCCATGGCTTGAAAGCCAACAAAAATCACATGCGACTGGCTGCGCCAGATATTGTGCTTCAGATGGTGCCGTATCCGGCCGCCATTACACATGCCACTGCCGGCAATAATAATCGCGCCACGCTCCACCCGGTTAAGCGCCATCGACTCATCGGTCGTGGTGGAGTAGCGCAGCACCGGCAAGAAGGTGTGCAGGCTTTTTTGCCGGGCCAGCGCGGTGGTGGCGGCCGAGTCGATAATCGCTTTATCTTCGCTGTTGTACACGTCTTGGTAGCGGTGATAGATCTCGGTGACGGCTATTGCCATTGGGCTGTCCAGGTAAATGGCCTGATGACGCAGTTTGCCCTTTTGATAAAGCTCGCCCAGCCTGAAGATAATCTCCTGAGTTCGCCCCACGGCAAAAGAGGGAATTAAAATATTGCCGCCATTTTGCGATGCCGTTTCTATTACCTCTTCAAACTGCTGCAGTGTTGCGTCGAGGCTTTGGTGATCCCGGTCGCCATAGGTCGACTCCATAAGCAGAAGGTCTGCCGCCTCCACCACATCGGGGTCGCGCAACAGTGCGGCCTGGCAGTTACCCAGGTCGCCTGAGAACACCAGCTTTTTCTCAACACCGCGCTCGCTAATAAACAGCTCGACAATCGCCGAACCGAGAATATGGCCGGCGTCGAGAAAGCGCAGCTCAACACCGTCGGCAACCGTTGTACGCTGGTAATAATTGACGCCCTGAAACTGCGCCAATGTCTCCTCGACATCCTCAAGGTCGTACAGCGCCTCGATCTCGTCTTTGCCCGCGCGCCGACGCCGCTTGTTTTCAAACTCAACGTCGCGCTCCTGCAGCGATGCGGCATCCTTTAACAGCACCTCAACAAGCTCGCAGGAGGGGCGGGTCATATAAATCGGTCCGCGATAGCCCTCGGACACCAAGCGCGGCAGGCGCCCGGAGTGATCCAAATGGGCATGGGAAAGCACCACCGCATCGATGCTATAAGGGTCAAAAGGCAGCGGGTCCCGGTTGGCCTCTTCTTCCTCGCGCCGGCCCTGAAACAGGCCACAATCGAGCAGCAGGCAGGCGCCGTCGGTCTGCAGTAAATACATCGACCCGGTCACCCCGGCAACGCCGCCCCAAAACGTTAGCTTAGCCATAGAAACCTCACTTTCGATTAACGGCAGCGCAACAGTCGCCCGCGGGCAAACTGTCGCCTTGCGGCCATAGTGCGCTCACGCGGAGTAATCTCTTTTGCGCCCCAGCAGCAGACGCATTTG
>NZ_JBFIGO010000047.1:0-21961 GCF_041602295.1 Spongiibacter sp.
ATGAAGGCACTGGGGATGACGCCGAGCTTTTTTGTCGCCCACACTTTTTTCTGGGGCGACCGCCATCGCGACCAGTTTTTAGGCCCCGAGCGCGCTGCCCGCATCAGCCCGCTGCGCGACGCGCTGGAGCGCGAACTGCCGTTTAGCATTCATTTGGATTCACCGGTGGTGCCGATGGATATCGGTCGCCTGCTGTGGTCGGCGGTGACTCGGCAGACGCGCAGCGGCCAGGTGTTGGGTGAGGACCAGCGCTTGTCCATCATGCAAGCGCTCAGAGCCGTCACTATCGACGCGGCGTGGCAGAGTTTTGAAGAACAGCGATTGGGCTCGCTGGAGCCGGGTAAGCTGGCCGATCTCGTGCTGCTGGACCGCGATCCGCTGCTCGGCCCCGAGCAATTATTGAATTTCAAAGTGGACCAGCTGTGGATTGGCGGGCGCTGTTATTACCAGCGCGGCCAGTCGCAATGTCAGCCGTGAGTCCGCGCACATCAGGAGTATTTCATGAGCAACAGATTGCAAGATAAAGTCGCGATTATTACCGGTGGGGGGCAGGGAATCGGCGCCGCTACCGCGCAGCGTTTCGCGCAAGAGGGTGCCAAGGTGGTGATCTGCAGTCGCCGTCTGGAACCGTTGACGGCCGTGGCCGAGCAGATTCGCGCCGCCGGGGGCGAGTGCCTGCCGCTATCGGTGGATGTCAGCGACGAAGCGGCGGTAAAGCAGCTAGTGGCTGACACCCTAAGCGAATATGGTCGCCTCGATATTGTGGTGAACAACGCGGTGTTGATGGTGCCGGGCATGCTCGCCAGTCACAGCACCAAGGCCTGGCATCAAAATTTTAATGTTTCATTGGATGGCGCCATGTTTTTAATGCGCGAGGCCTATCCGCAGTTGAAGCAAAACCGCGGCGCGGTGGTGAATGTGTCGTCGGTTTGCGCACTGGCGGGCTCAGTGGCCACGGCGGCTTACAGTGCGGCCAAGGCCGGGGTGATTGCGCTGAGTAAAAGTGCGGCGATTGAATGGGCGCCCAAAATTCGCGTTAACGCGGTGGTGCCCGGCGCGTTTTTAACCCCGGCGCTGGAGACCGTGAATCCCGACGAAGAAACCCAACAAGCCACCGGCAAAACGATCCCGCTGGGGCGAATTGGCGATCCGCGGGAATGTGCGAATGCCATTTTGTTTTTGGCCAGCGACGAGGCTTCCTATATCACCGGTTCGGTACTCAATGTCGACGGCGGTCGCATGGCGGAGTTGAATACCGGCACGGCGCGCTGGGAGGACAAGGCATGAGTGAGTCGCTGGAAGCGCGGATCGACCGCCTCGAGTCGCTGGATGAAATTCGCCAGCTGGTCGCCAAATACGCCCTGTCGCTCGATATGCGCGACCTCGATGCCCATGTGAATCTGTTTGCCGAAGATATCAAGGTCAGTCGTGAGCACAGCGGTCGCGCCCATCTCAAAGCCTGGGTCGACGACACCCTGCGGCGACAATTTACCGGCACCTCTCATCACACCGGCAACCACATCATCGAATTTAGCGATGCCGATCACGCCATTGGCGCGCTCTATTCCAAGAACGAGCACGAGTGCGGCGGTGAGTGGGTGATTATGCAAATGCTCTATTGGGACGACTACGAGCGCATTGACGGCCGCTGGTATTTTCGCCGCCGCCTGCCCTGTTACTGGTATGCCACCGACTTGAACAAACCGCCGATCGGCGACATGAAAATGCGCTGGCCGGGACGCGAGCCCTATAGCGGCGCGTTTCACGATTTGTTCCCCAGCTGGCAGGAATTTTGGCAAAACCGCCCCGACGGCTTGCCCGAAGTGGCCGAGCCGGCGCCGCTGAATGAATTTCTAACGCGTATGCGTCGCGGTGCGCCCGCGCCAAGAATCCGGGTGAGATAATGCAGTTACTGACGCCAATAACGCTGGGTGCGCTGTCGCTGAAAAACCGTGTAGTGATGGCGCCGATGACCCGCTCGCGCGCCGACGAGCAGGGCGACATGCCCAATGCGCTGATGCGCGAATACTACCGCCAGCGGGCCACCGCCGGGCTGATTATTACCGAGGGCAGCCACCCCAGTGCCGACGGCAAGGGCTACTGCCGCACGCCGGGCTTGTATAACGACGCCCAGCAAGGGGCATGGGCAGAGATTTGCAAGGCGGTGCACGATGAGGGCGGCAAGATCGTGCTGCAACTGATGCACTGCGGGCGCGTGGCTCATGCGGCGAACAAAGCGCCGGGGGCGCGTACAGTTGCGCCTTCGGCGGTGGCTGCACGCGGCCAGATTTACACCGAGACGGGTATGCAGAACTTTGCCCAGCCCGAAGCCATGAGCCCGGCTGATATTCGCCAGACCATTGCCGATTACGCCGCAGCGACCCGCCGCGCTTACGCCGCGGGGTTTGACGGGGTTGAGTTGCACTGCACCAGTGGTTACCTGCCTGCGCAGTTTCTGTCGACGGGCAGCAATCTGCGCGAAGACGACTACGGGGGTTCGCTGAGCAAGCGTTTGCGCTTTGTATTGGAGGTGCTGGAGGCAATGGCTGCCGTCGACGGCGCCGGGCGTGTCGGCATGCGGATCTGTCCGGGCAATCCCTTTAACGACTTGCACGACGACGACCACCGAGAGACTTTTGCTGCTCTGCTTGAGGCAGCTAATCCACTGGGCTTGGCCTATTTACATGTGATTCGTATGCCCAAGGTCGGTGACAATATCGCCTTGGCCAAGCGCCATTTCAGCGGGCCGCTTATCGTTAACGATAGCTACAGCCGTGAGGAGGCAGAGCTGGCCCTGGCCGCTGATCCGCAGATAGCTGCGGTGTCATTTGGCCGCGCCTTTATCGCCAACCCGGACCTGCCCAGGCGCTTTGCCGAAGGCTTGGCGCTGGCGGAGATTGATCCCAGCAGCCTGTATACAGCCGGGGCCAAGGGCTATACCGATTACCCGCCGGCCGGTTGAGGTGTCGACGCTAGTGGACGCGATCACCTGGCACAAGGTATATCCGTTAGTCTTAAGCCTTTTTGACGAGGGCGCAACGGGCTAGTTTGTGAGGGAGAGCTGTTTTATCGGCACAAAAAAGGGCCGCTAGTGCGGCCCTTTGCATAAGGCCTCGACGCTTAGAAGCGCAGGGCGGCGCCCACTTCAAAACCGTCTTGTTCAAAGTCCTGCGGTCCGTCTGCCGACACATCGGTATAGCTGGCGGTGAGCTCGATATTGGGCTGAGGGAAGTAGCTGGCGCTGACGGCGACACCGTCGACTTCCAGATCGCCGACTTCACCCACCATGGCAGCAATGCCAAAGCCCAGGCTGTTGTTGACGTAGTAGGTTGCCCCGGCGGCGAGCAGATAACCGCTGTCATCGAGGGCGTCGCTGTCGACGTAGGCCACGCTGGCGTCGTAGGCGACGCTGGCTCCTTGAGTCAGTGCGGTAACATTGTGCAGCTCTATGCTAAGTTCGTCGGTGTTTTCGCCGTCGTCATCTTCAGTTTCGAAGGAAACCACCAGGTCGGTGCTGGCGTTAAGGTAGGTGCCTAGACCAATGCTAATGGTGTCGCTAGTGTCATCGCCGTCGTCGGCTTCAGAGTAGGCGGCCTGAACAATCAGGTTGTTGGCGGTAACCACGCGGACATCAAAGGCGAACTCGTCTTCGTCGTCAGGGGCTTCGTCGATATCTTCGTTGTCCCAGGCGAAGCCTACAGACGAGCTTTTGCTCAGAAAGGCCGCTTCGGCTTGCGGGCCCTTGCTAGTATTTACCATTTCAAAGTGGAAGCGGCCGGCAACGCCAGTCGTATCGTAATCGCTTTCGGCATTGCCGATGGAAACCTCTCCTTGGCCGTAACTTAAACCGGCTTCGAATTGATAATCGGCGTGGGCAGCCACGGCGGCACTGGAAATGGCGATAGCCAACAGAGTTTTTTTCATGTGTTTCCCCATAGATAGTCTGCCTTGGCGAGTCGCCGCAGGCTGTTTTTTTATTTATACACTAGCTTCGGTTAACGCATTATTACAGCGCATTTCGGTGCGCCATAATGGTGCGGTTGGCCCAGAGCATAGCATTCTGCGTGGCGGCTGCAATAGGCTTTTGGTGAAAATTTGCTGCCGCGAAGACGGCCGATGGGCAAGACGTGAACGGTAACTATTTTAGTCGCTGGCCGTAGTGGCAAAAAGCTTGCTGGACCTGCTCCATTTCGTCGTCGCTGAGTAGCGTCGGTTCACCGTGTTGACGGCTCAATAGGTAGCAGGCGGCCAGGGCTTCGACTTCTTGGGCCAGGGCCAGTGCCGCTTGGGCGGTGTCGCCAATGCAGATTTGGCCGTGGTTGGCCATGAGGCAGGCCTGCCGTTTTGCCAGGGCAAGGCAGACCTGTTCAGAGAGTTCTTCACTGCCAAAGAGCGCATAGTCGGTACAGGGTATGTCATCGCCACCGGCCACCGACACCATATAGTGAAAGGCGGGAATGGCGCGGCGCTGACAGGCCAGTGCGGTGGCGTTGAGAGAGTGGCAGTGAACCACCGCGTTGCTGCGCGGGTGGCTGGCATACAGCGCCTGATGCATGCGCCATTCGCTGGAGGGGCGGGGTTGGTCCGCTGGCCAGTCGCGCAAGTCTTGCTGGGTGTCGGCAACAAACACCACGTCGCCCTCGGTGGCGCGCTGGGCCACCGCGCCACTGGCACTGATCAACATGCCACCGTCAACGCGCACGGAAATATTGCCCGAGGCGCCGGGGCTGAGCTGCGCCGCGCCCATGGCGTGAAGGGCGTCGAGCAGGGCGCGGCTGGCGCTGTTCACCAATTAAACGCCGTCACGCAGGGCTTGGATGCGTTTTTCCAGGGGCGGGTGCGAGCTGAACAACGCGGCGAAATCGCGCTTGCCACCGGTGCGAATGCCAAAGGCAGTCAGCTCGTCGGGCATGTCATTGGGCAGGCCCTGCTGGGCTTGCAGGCGCTGCAGAGCGGCGATCATGTCCTGGCGGCCGGCGAGGTGGGCGCCGGCGGCGTCAGCGCGAAATTCCCGCCAGCGCGAAAACCACATGACGATCATCGAGGCGAGAATGCCCAGTACCATTTCGGCAATAAAGGTGGTGATGTAAAAGCCAATGCCGTGTCCGCGCTCGGTTTTAAATACCGCGCGGTCAACGGTATGGCCAATAATGCGTGCGAAGAACATGACAAAGGTGTTTACCACACCCTGCACTAGGCTCAGCGTAATCATGTCGCCATTGGCAACGTGGCCAATTTCATGGGCCAGTACCGCGCGCACTTCATTGGGGCGCATTTGTCGCAAGAGACCCTCTGATACGGCGACCAGTGCGGCATTTTTATTCCAGCCGGTGGCAAAGGCATTGGCGGCGGGCGACGGGAAGACGCCGACCTCGGGCATTTGGATACCGGCTTTTTGTGATAGCTCGGCGACCGTTTCCAGCAGCCAGCGTTCGTCGCTGTTGCGCGCTTGTGTAATGATTTGTGTGCGGGTGGCGCGTTTTGCCATCCACTTGGAGATAAACAGCGATACCAGCGAGCCGCTCATACCGAACACCGCGCAGAAAATCAGCAGCGAGCGCAGGTCGAGGTCGACGCCATTGGCCGCCATATAGCTGCTGACGCCGAGCAGGCTGAGGGTGACGCTCGCCACGGCGATGACGGCCAAGTTGGTGGCTAAGAAGAGCAGAATGCGCATCATGGTGATTGGTTCCTTTGGAATGGTCTACTGCATTAGATGGGGAGGTGGGCCGGCGGTTTCAAGCGCCGGCGAAAATCTTTAGCATCCCTGCTCCGGACGGCTGTCTGCCGTATCATCGGACGGCGTAATGGGGTCGTCGTTCACCGTGTCGGTCTCACTGAGGATGGCTGGCCCGGCTTCGACCTGCGGTTGGTTGCTGTTATCCAGTTCGCACTCCAATGCACTGGCGCGCAGCCAGATATCTTTGCTGCTGAGTTCAAAAATTGCGTTGACCACCTCGTCGTGATGAACACTGCGATACAGCTGCCGGCGGTCGCGACCGTCTACCCACTGCTGCTGTTTGCCGAGGAAATGTCCGTGCTGATTTTGAATAACAAATACCGTGGCCATGTTTTTGTCCGTTGCTACTGTGTGCTGGTCGCCATTCTAGCGTGGCGGCGCCGTCAGGCAAGTGTCGCTAGCCGAGCTTGCTGAGTAGCAGCGCCTTGGCGGCATTGAGCTGACTCGCCAGGTAGTCGTTGCCGCCGCGGTCGGGATGTAATTTCTGCATCAGGCTGCGGTGGGCAGCAATGATCTCGGCTTCGCTAGCGCCGGCTTGCAGCCCCAAGATGGAGAGCGCCTGTGTTTCATCCATATGCGGCTGTGCCGCGCTGCTGGCGCCACGCTGGTGAGCTTCTTCAGCTCCGGGTTGAGCGCGGCTGATTTTGTGGTAGATGTGGCGCAGCACATATTGCCGAACAAAGGGCATGGCGCCACCAACTAAACCCGCCAGCCAGTGGACGCGGCCGGTAACTGACAGCAGTACCAGGGCGGCGGCGGCCATGCTCAGTAGCAGCGTGATGTAGTAGGAGCGGCGCTGCTCGGGCGGCTTGCTCTGTACGAGTTTTACAAAACGGTACAGGGCATAGAGGATGACGGCGGCAAATATCAGGCGGATGATCATTGGGCTTTCCAGTCGTGGCGCGAGGCTGTGCAATGCATCGCGCTGAGTTAAAACAAGCTGTGCTAGAGTATAGGGCTTTCTCCGTCGCAACCCCACAGCGACAGTCGCAAACACGATAAATATGGATGGTTATGGTCGCCGCTTCTTCCGCCGCACAGCGCTTTGTGCTGTTTCAGTCACTGCACGATGTCAGTCAGTCCGGCGACAACAACTGGGAGCAAATTGTTGCCCTGCTCAGCAAGGGGGAGCAGGCGGCGCAGCGCGCTCAGCTCGATGCCGTGGCGGCGCAGTTTGCCAGTGGTCAGCAGATCGTTTTGGAGGAGTTGCGCGGCGGTGGGGTGTTCTTAGATTGGGAGTTGCGGTTTATGCAGCTGGGTTTGGCGGTGGGCAATTTAGGCAATGTGTATTTGCGCCTGGCTGAGCACTACCGCTTACTCAACGAGTTTCAACAACGCCTGCGTCGCGCAGCCAGATTGCCGCTGATGCTGGTGCTGGGTTTTGCCCTATTGGTGCCATTGCTATTGTTGTTGACCGGCCAGTTAGGCGCCGCCAGCGCTTTGTTGGCGGCGGTGCTGGGGCTGCTGCCATTGGCTGTGTTGGCACTGTGTTGGCGATTGCTGAGTGGCCGACGCGTGCGGCCCTGGTTGCAGCGACAGCTCTATCGCCTGCCGGGGATTGGCGAAGCGCTGGCGCGCTACCAGAGCTATCATTACATCAATCATTTGGCAGAGTGTATTGCTGCCGGATTCCAGTTGCCGCAGGCGTTAAAGCAATCTGCGCGGCGAATGCCAGACAGTCCGGTCAAAGGGCGTTACGAGGCCTTGGCTCGGGAAGTCGCCGGCGGGCAGAAGTTGTCCAGCGCACTGCTTGAGAGCGGTATTTTACGCGGAATTGAAATGCCCGCAGTGGGGGCTGGTGATGCCAGGCAGGTGCCGGCTCAGCTGAGCCTGGCGATACACCGAGCCTGTGAGGAGCAGTTGCAATTTTGGTCCGCTAGCCTGCCTTACGTACTGTTGGGGCTGATCCCCTACCTGGTGATTGTCAATGTCTGGTTTCTGTTGCATTGAGGCTACCCGGCGCAGGGTTTTCGAGGCTTTTTAGCTCGTCAATGTAGTGGCGGCGGCCCGACAGTTCTCGCTCGATCGCGCAGCGCTCGCGACTGTTCTGCCACTCGGCGTTTTTCAGCAGTTCCCAGAGTTTGCGACTGCAGAGGTTTTTAACATTTATTTCCCGGTTCTGATTGTTCATAGCTTTCTCCTTGATATCGGCGCTTAGCTGATTGCGCGTCCCTGGTATCGTTAACTTGTGTCTCTCGCCTGTTAATAGTGGGCAAATAGCATTGCAGTGGTGTGACAGCCGCGCATCTTTTGGCACTTTGCGCTAGACTGCGCGTTTTTTCGCCCCGGCTCTCAAGGGAGGCGACCGCCAATGTCACAAAACCTGCTACCTGATGCGGCATGGCAGCGTATGCAGCGCTTTGCCGCCGACAAACCGACGCCGTGTCTGGTGTTCGACCTGCCCACCTTGCGCGGCAAATACGCTGAGCTACAGGCGGCTTTTCCATTTGCCGATATTTACTACGCCGTTAAGGCCAATCCTGATGCGGAAATCATCCGCTGCCTGGACGGCCTGGGCGCCAGCTTCGACATCGCCTCGGTGTACGAGTTGCAGAAGCTGCAGTCGCTGGGTATTCCGGCAGCGCGCATGAGTTATGGCAATACCATTAAAAAAGCCAGTGACATCGCCTATGCCTATGGGCAAGGCGTGCGCTTATTTGCCAGCGACTGTGAATCCGACATACGTAAGTTAGCAAAGTTCGCGCCAGGAAGCAGGGTCTATATTCGCGTGCTGACCGAGGGCTCTGAAACCGCCGATTGGCCACTGTCGCGCAAATTTGGCTGCCAGCGGGATATGGCGGTGGAGTTGAATTTACTGGCCCGCGATCTGGGACTGGAGCCGTATGGGATATCCTTCCACGTCGGTTCTCAGCAGCGCGACATCAGCAGTTGGGACGCGGCGATTGGCAAAGTGCGCTTCATTTTTGACCAGCTCGCCGAGGCGGGTATTCGTTTGAAAATGGTGAATATGGGCGGCGGTATGCCGGCCAATTACAAGCATCGTCCGCAGGATATTGAGACCTATGGCCGCGCCATTGCCCGCTTTTTGGAAGAGGACTTTGGCGATGCCCCCCCCCAGATCATTATTGAACCGGGGCGCTCCTTGGTGGCCGAGGCTGGGGTGTTGGTGAGTGAGGTGGTGCAGATTTCCCATAAATCCCACGACTCTTTGGATCGCTGGGTCTATCTCGATGTCGGCTTATTCGGCGGCTTGATAGAGGCCCTGGGTGAAGCCATTCAATACCCGCTGTGTTGGGAGATCGACAGTGACGGCGAGGATGAGGTGATTATCGCCGGTCCGACCTGCGACAGCATGGATATCCTCTATGAGGACCACCGCTATAGCCTGCCAACGAACCTGCAGGAGGGCGACCGCCTGTACTGGTTGTCGACTGGCGCCTATACCACCAGTTACAGCTCGGTGGAATTCAACGGTTTTCCGCCACTGCGCAGTTATATGCTCGATGAGTCATAAAAAAACCGCCGCCTGCGGTGCAGAGCGGCGGTTTTAGCACCTTGATTGCGCCCGCTGCTGCGGGCCGCGATGCTCAGAACGTCAGGCGTAAACGCCAGTAGAAGTCCGCTTCCAACTGCTGAATGGCGTCGTCGTCGGCGACATCTTCATAGAAGGACTTGGCAGCCACGAGTTCGGAATACAGAAAGTCGCGGTATTCCAGTTTCAGCCGCAGGCCGGCATCGGCCAGTGACTGCTCGTCACCGAATTCACTACTGGTGTTGTTGTACCAGCTGCCGCCGTATTCGGCGAACAGCGAGGGCGTCAGTTTCAGTCCCTCGGTGGCCTCTATCGCTTTGGCCAGCGACAGTTTGAGGTGGTAGCCCTCGTCACCAATCAATGCTCCGGGCAGATAGGCGCTGAGGCTGTCCATGCCGCCCAGTACAAATTGCTGTTGCTGGGGCAGCTGCTCATCGGCAAATTGCCCGCGGGCTTTTGCCGCTAGCGTCAGCCCTTCGCCAACGCGCTGCTCGTAGCTCAGTGCCGGCAGCAGGGCGATAAATTCGGCGCTGCGAGCCTGGGCAACAATATCGGGTACCGGCTGGCCGGGGTTTTGCTGCTGGTAGGCGGCGCGGTAGTCGTCATAGCTGTCCAGGGTGCCACCGTCGCCGAAGCCGGCGCGAACTTTCAGCGTGGTGTTCAGGCGCGCGGCATCGCGGTCTTCGCTCTGAAAGCGGTTGTGAGTATAACGGCCGCCGAACTCAAGAACCTGATAGCTCTCATCCAGGAGTCGCTGGTCGCTACCTTCTTGATCGATGGTTGAGTCGATGAACTCGATGCGCTGAGTCAGGCTAAGCTGCTGCCACGGCGTGCTGTACAGCACCTGTTCGCCGCGCAGTGTGGCTTGCAGGATCTGCGCGTCCAGCTCGACGCCCGCGGTGACCGTCTGCGGGTCGGTACAGCCTAGAAAGAGGAACGCGCAGCTGCCTGGGGTCGTGGAGCTTGTCAGCGGTTCGCGCAGGTAGTCGACATAGTTAAGTTCGACGCCGTATAGACCGAAGGCAAAGGGGTGGTCGACACTGGCGCTGATCTGGTTGAGCTCTTCGCCGTCGCGGGACTCGCCCATATCGGTAAAGGCGGTCTGGTAGGACAGTGACGCCTGGGTGCCAGATTCAAACTGGTGCTTGACTCCCGCCAGGCCAAAGTAGCGGCCGAGGTAGCGGCTGCCCTTGTTGTTGGCTTCGACGATGATTTCAGTGGCATCGTGATTTTCAATGGCTTTGCGGCTCAGCACGATGTCCACAGTGTCGTCGCCCTGTTCTACATAGCTGATGTCGTAGTCATAGCCCGCGCGGCGGGCGCGCAGGTCGGCCAGTACCTTGGCGCGGTGAAACTCGGCAATAGTCAGGTCGGCATCTCCGGCCAGACCGGCGAAGTAGGGCTGCATTTCTTCGGCGCCGGTTACTTCGTTCAGGCGCATTTGTTTTACCAGAATCGCCACGCTGCCGAGCAAGCGGGCGTAGTCAACTTTGACCAGCAAGTGGCCGTCTTGATAGTAGCGCTTGGCTAAGTTAATGACGGCCTCTGAGGGCGTTTTTGCTGAGCTCAGCAGCGCGCGCAGGGCCTCGTCACTGAGGTGTTGATTGCCGTAAACGCGCACCGTGGTGCCGTTGATTTGCACGTCTGTGCTGCTGGCGGCGGCACTTTGCGCGGCCTGGACTTGTTCCGGGCCGGCGTTGACTGGCGGCATAACGGGTGGCAGATCGATCGCCATGTAATTTCTCCTAAACGGTAATCAGCAAATTATTGAGCGCACTATACGCGTTATCAGTTCAGTACTTTGAGCTCTACACGACGATTTTGCGCGCGGCCGGTCTCGCTGTCGTTGTCGTGGCTGGGTTGGCTGTTGCCATAGCCACGCGGCTGTAAGCGTTCAGCGTCGACACCGTGTTCGACGAAGTAGTTTTGCACGGCGAGCGCGCGGCGATGGGACAGCGCCATATTGTAGTCGGCGTCACCGAGGCTGTCGGTGTGGCCGGCGATTTCAAGGCGTGGGGCGCCCGACGCTTTAATCACTTCAATCGCGGCGTTTAGCGTTGCGATAGATTCGGCGGTGAGGGCGGCTTTGTCGAACTCGAAAAATACGCCTTCCAATCGCAGTGCGGTCAGTTCATCCAGGTGGCAGCCGTTGGGTAAAACCGCGGCCCCGTTTGGGGTGTCTGCGCATCGGTCGCGGCTGTCGCATACGCCGTCGGCGTCGCTGTCCGCGCACTGCTCGGCGTCAAGGCTGTCGGCATTTAGCAGGGCCAGCAGGGCGGGGTTGTTGTCATCGTCAGTGCGGTTCGTCCGGCGAATTGCCGTTACCCCTCCGCCGAGGGTGTCGTTGACCAGACCGTTGCCGTCAGCGGTATTGTCGTCGTTGTTGGTCAGTGCATCTTCGAGACTGCCGGCAGTGAGGTCGCTGATCAGGCCGTCTACGGGGTCGGTCACCGGCTCCAATGCATCGGTCAGTGGATCGACAACAGGGCTCAAAGCGCCCAGCAGCGGTTCCAGCAGCACTTGGTCGACGGGGTCGGTGATCGGGTCCAGCAGTTGGTCAACGGTTTCTAGCAGCGGATCCAGGGCTTCACCGAGGCCGTCGGTCAGCGGCAGGGGTGAGGCTTCGCCGGCCTCAGTGCCGCTGTTGGGGTTTTGGTCGCCGCCGAGCAGGTCGTTGACCAGGCCATTGCCATCGGCAGTGTTGTCGTCATTGTTAGTCAGTGCGTCTTCCAGGCTGCCGCCAGTGAGTTCGGCAAGCAGACCGTCAACTGGATCGGTGGCAGGTGACAGGGTATCCAGCAGCGGTTCGGTGACGGGAGACAGGCCGTCTAGCAGCGGTTCGACGATACTGTCGTCGACGGTGTCGGTAATCGGGTCAAGGGCGGTGTCCAGCGCATCGACGAGCGGAGTTAGCGCCTCCCCCAGTGGGCTGCTGAGCAGCGGCAGTGGTGAGGCCTCGCCGGCTTCGGTGCCACTGTTGGGGTTTTGGTCGCCGCCGAGCAGATCGTTGACCAGGCCATTGCCGTCGCCGGTGTTGTCGTCGCTATTGCTCAGCGCATCCTCCAAGCTGCCTCCGGTCAGGTCTGCCAGCAAACCGTCGACGGGATCGGTGACCGGTTCGAGGGCGCCTAGCAGCGGCTCGGTAACAGGGCTGAGACCGTCTAGCACGGGCTCCACTAAGCTGTCGTCAATGACATCGGTAAGGGGGTTGAGGGTTTCGTCCAGGGTGTCGATCAGCGGGGCCAGCGAGTCGCCCAGTGGCTGGGTGATGGCCGGCAGTGGCGAGGCTTCGCCGGCCTCAGTGCCACTGTTGGGGTCGCGTTCTGCGCCGAGCAAGTCGTTGACCAGGCCATCGCCATCGCCGGGATTAATCGGGTCATTGTTGCTTAGGCTGTCGATCAGCGAGCCGCCGGTCAGGTCGTTGACTATGCCGTCGACGGGGCTGAGCACGGGGTCGAGGGCAGCGGTCAGCGGTGAGACAAGGGGTTCCAGAGCGCCTAACAGGGGGCTGGCGAGTTGCTGATCAATAACATCGGTAACCGGGTCGAGGTTATTGTCCAGGGCGTCGATCAGCGGGCTGAGCGAGGTGCCCAGTGGTTGGCTGATAGGACTGAGTAGTGCCGGCAAGTCGAGCAGTGCGCCGTTGTCGCCAAGGTCGAGTAGGCCGGGGAGTTGGGCGTTGGCCAATTGACTGCTGCCGAAGCTGCAAACTGCGGTGGCGATCAGCAGCTTTTTGAGCTTGAAAGGTGATGAGGGAAACATGTCCTGGGCCTCTTGGGTGATCCACGATGTACTATCGCGCGTAAGTAAAACCGTAAAGTGAGTGTTCTGCTTGGCCTGTGCCCAATCTCTCGGGATAACTGGAGGGATTGAGACAGCCGTCGAGCCGCCGCATAGCGAGTCTGTTAATCAGTGGGGTGAGGTTATAATTCCTTAACTTGCTAAATAAAAGCCCGCCTGTGAAAAGTACCGACTTGAAGCGCAGTTTTTGTGTTTTAGCGAGGTCTTATTGCTCAGTTGCTTTGTCTTGTGCAGAAGCGCGGGGCGCTGTCAGTGCATGAGCCGCTCGGGGGCGGCCCAGTCTGAAGGCACTGTTGTAGCTGTTACGGACGCTTAGTCAACCACGGCATCGACGAAGTACTGATCGACACCGTCAATTCTTTCTTTAACCAAACCGTGGCAGTCGGTTTCGAAGCCGGGGAAGCGCGAGTTGAAATCGCGTACGAACTGCAGGTAGCGAACGATGGTGGCATTGAAACGCTCACCGGGGATGAGCAGGGGGATACCTGGCGGGTAGGGCGTCACCAACATGGCGGTGGTGCGACCTTCCAGCTTATCAATGGCGACGCGCTCTATTTGGCGGTGGGCCATTTTTGCCCAGGCATCGGCGGGAATCATTGCCGGCTCGATTTCCGACAGGTACATCTCGGTGGTGATCCGCGCCAGGTCGTATTCTTTGTAGACACTGTGGATGTCGTTACACAGGTCGCGCAGGCCGACTTTGTCGTACTGGGGATGTTTGCGGGCGAAGGCGGGCATCACCCGCCACAGCGGCAGGTTGGCATCGTAGTCGTCTTTAAATTGCTGCAGCTCGGTCACCATGGAGTTCCAGCGGCCCTTGGTAATGCCGATGGTGAACATGATGAAAAACGAGTAGAGGCCGGTCTTTTCGATAATAATGCCGTGCTCCGCCAGGTATTTGCTGACGATGGACGCAGGAATCCCTGCCTCGTCAAAGTTGCCGTCGACGTCCAGCCCCGGGGTGATGATAGTGGCCTTGATCGGGTCGAGCATATTAAAGCCGGAGTCGATGTCGCCAAAGCCGTGCCAGCGGTCGCCGGAGTGAATAACCCAGTCGTCGCGCTCGCCAATACCCTCTTCGGCCAGGTATTCCGGTCCCCAGACTTTGAACCACCAATCGTCGCCGTGGTCGGCGTCGACCTTGCGCATGGCGCGACGAAAGTCGATGGCTTCCATAATGGATTCTTCCACCAGTGCGGTGCCGCCGGGGGGCTCCATCATCGCCGCGGCAACATCGCAGGAGGCGATAATCGCGTACTGCGGGCTGGTCGACGAGTGCATCAGATAGGACTCGTTAAAGCGGTGGGTATCGAGTTTGCGGTGCTCGGCATTCTGCACCAGGATCTGCGAGGCCTGCGACAGGCCGGCGAGCAATTTGTGGGTGGACTGGGTGGCGAACACCAGGGTCTCGTCGGCGCGCGGCCGATCGTTGGCGATGGCGTGCATGTTTTCGTAGAAGGGGTGAAATGCCGCGTGCGGCAACCAGGCCTCATCGAAGTGCAGGGTGTCGATGCTGGCGTCGAGGATGCCTTTAATTTCCTCGACGTTGTAAACAATACCGTCATAGGTGCTTTGTGTGATGGTAAGAATGCGCGGCTTTTTCTCGACGACGTCCTTGGCAAAGGGGTGGCTGTCGATTTTTTGGCGGATGGTCTCCGGTGAAAACTCGCTTTTGGGAATTGGCCCGATAATGCCGTAGTGGTTGCGCGTGGGAGTGAGGAACACCGGGATCGCGCCGGTCATAATAATGCTGTGCAGGATCGACTTGTGGCAATTGCGGTCGACCACCACGATGTCGCCGGGGGCGACCACCGAGTGCCACACCACCTTGTTGGAGGTGGAGGTGCCGTTGGTGACGAAGAACAGGTGGTCGCAGCCGAAGATGCGTGCGGCATTGTGCTCGCTGTCGCTGACCGGACCGGTGTGGTCGAGCAGCTGGCCCAGTTCCTCGACGGCGTTGCAGACATCGGCGCGCAGCAGGTTTTCGCCGAAAAACTGGTGGAACATCTGGCCCACCGGGTTTTTCAGAAAGGCGACGCCGCCGGAATGGCCGGGGCAGTGCCAGCTATAGGAGCTGTCGCTGGCGTAGTTCATCAGCGCATTGAAAAATGGCGGCGCCAGTGATTCCAGATATTTGTTGGCCTCGCGGATGATGTGGCGGGCAACAAATTCCGGGGTGTCTTCAAACATGTGAATGAAGCCGTGTAGCTCGCGCAGGATTTCATTGGGAATATGGCGCGAGGTGCGGGTTTCGCCGTAGAGAAATACCGGGATGTCGGTGTTGCGGTGGCGCACCGCCTGTAGAAATTCCTGGATGGCTTCCAGCGCCTGACCGATGGCCTCGTCGCTGCCATCGTTAAATTCTTCGTCGTCAATGGACAGAATGAAGCAGGAGGCGCGGCTGGCCTGCTGGGCGAAGGCGGTGAGGTCGCCATAGCTGGTAAAGCCGACGACCTCCATACCCTCGCGGCCGATGGCGTCGGCCAGGTCGCGAATGCCGGAGCCGGAGATATTCTCGGAGCGGAAGTCTTCGTCGATGATCACTACGGGGAAACGAAATTTCATAGGGCCGGTCGCTCTTTATACAGATGTAGATAGGGGGTCGCCGCGAGTCGATGCGCCACGTTAGCCTAGCGGAAATGCAGACAAAATGTGAGTGTTGACGCGCTCCAGTGAGCGCGTCGTAGCGAAAATATGCAGGGGGGATTCAGTGCAGCTTACTCGCCGGCAATGGTGTCGAGAATGTACTGGGGCAGGGCAAAGCTGCCGCGGTGCAGGGCCGGGGTGTAGTAGCGTGTGCTAATGCCGCTGGCGGCGAAGCGCTGTTGCAGCGTGTCCAGGTCGGTGTCGCGCAGCGCTTTGTTGTCGCTGGCCCAGGCAAAAGTCATGATGCCGCCAACATAGGTCGGTACGGCTGCCGCGTAAAAATGGCAGTCGTCGAACAGCGGTGACAGGCGCTGGTGAGTGGTGCTGACTTCATCGGGCTGCATAAACGCTACACCGTTTTGTGCGGCGAATACGCCGCCCGGCTTGAGGCAGCGTTTAATGCCTTCGTAGAAGGGCGAGGTAAACAACACTTCGCCGGGGCCGATGGGGTCGGTACTGTCGGACAGGATAACGTCGAATTGGCGCTCGCAGTTGCGCACGTAGTCGATGCCGTCGCCGATCACAATTTCCGCACGCGGATTGTCGTAGGCACCGCTGGAATGGCGCGGCAGGTATGCCACGCACATATCGATAACGGCCTGGTCGATCTCGACTTGTACCGCGCGCTCAACGCCCTGGTGGCGCAGTACTTCGCGCAGCAGGCCGCCGTCGCCGCCGCCGATAATCAGCACGTCTTTGGCATTGCCGTGGGCAAACAGCGGTACGTGGGCGAGCATCTCGTGGTAGACGAACTCATCTCGTTCAGTGGTCTGAATCACACCGTCCAGCGCCATCACTCGGCCAAAGTCCTGAGACTCGAAAATAACCAGGTGCTGGTGGTCGGTTTTGCTTTCAAACAGCACTTCCTTCACACGGAAGCCCTGGTGATAACCGCTGTGGAGGGTTTCGTCGAACCACTCAGACATCGTCCATTCTCCCGCGCAGGTTTTCGCCGACTTCTATGCGTGAAGGGCTAAAGGCTTTTTGCAATATACCCACCGCCAGCTCGGGCTTGGCGTCACCACACATAAAGACATCAAAGGCTGCGTAGTCGCGCTCTGGCCAAGTGTGCACACTGATGTGCGACTCCGCCAATACGGCCACACCCGACACACCGCCATTGGGGGTGAAGTGGTGCATATGAATGTGCAGCAGTGTCGCGCCACATTCTTTTACGCAATCCAGGAAGGCTTTTTCCATGCGGGGAATATCATCGAGATGGGAGGCTCCCCAGAGGTCGATGATCAGATGCGTGCCAGCATAGGCTACGCCATCGCGCACGATGAAGTGGTCGAGATTTTCGTCCGAGCAAGTGATCGGATTAGTTGTGGCAGCGCCGGCCTCCAAAGAAGGCATAAGATCCAAGCTTTTCATCTAGCATAAATCCTCCGCAGGGCTAAAAGAGGCGGCGATTTAAACTTTTTTGTCGGTAAATAGCAACAAAAAATCGGGGTGAATTTTGCTGTCGAGCAGGGGGGCTAGACGGCGCATGCCGTGGGGCTTTGCGGCGCTAGCCAGGCGGCGGCCAATCAGGGCATAGTTAGGGGGTATTCATGGCACATAATAAGGAGGCTCGGCAATGAGTATTTTTGACCGTCTGCGCAGGCCCAGTGTGATCCCAGAGGCTAGCGAGGCCCTGCCGGGTCGCAGTGAGCCGATGTCGGTGCCGGCGCGCCACACCGTGTTGGGAACGCCGCTGACAGGGCCGTTTCCCGCGGCCTGTGAGCAGGCGGTATTCGGCCTGGGCTGCTTTTGGGGGGCTGAGCGCAAATTCTGGCAGTTGCCGGGGGTTTATACCACTGCGGTGGGCTACAGTGGTGGCCACACCCCGAACCCGCTGTATGAGGAAGTCTGCTCGGGGATGACCGGCCACAACGAGGTCGTGTTGGTGGTGTATAACACCGCAGAGATGGATTACGGCCAGTTGCTGCGCTGTTTTTGGGAGAGTCACGACCCTACTCAGGGGATGCGCCAGGGCAATGACGTCGGCACCCAGTATCGCTCGGGGATTTATACCTTCAGCGATGCGCAGCGGCGTGCGGCGGAAGACAGCAGGCAGTGCTATCAGCAGGCGCTGACCGCAGCGGGCCACAGTGAAATTACCACCGAGATTCTGGCGGCCGGCCCTTTTTACTACGCCGAGGCCTACCACCAGCAGTATTTAGACAAAAATCCCGGCGGCTACTGTGGCTTGGGTGGCACGGGCGTGGGTTGCCCTGAAGGGGTGTGAGCCCGCGTGAAACAACAAGGGGCCCACCGGGCCCCTTGTTGTTTCCTGCCAGTGATGGCTTATTTTTTTACGATGACTGACGAGCCGTGGCCAAACAGCCCCTGGTTGGCGGTGATGCCAACTTTGGCACCGGGCACCTGGCGCTCACCCGCCTGGCCCCTCAGCTGCCAGGTCAACTCACAGACTTGAGCCAGCGCTTGGGCCGGCACGGCTTCGCCGAAGCAGGCCAGGCCGCCAGAGGGGTTAACCGGCAGGCGACCGCCGAGCTTGGTGTCGCCGCTGCGCACCAGTTGCGCCGCTTCGCCGCGACCGCAGAGTTGCAGGTCTTCGTACCAGTCCATTTCCAGTGCGGACGACAGGTCGTAAACCTCGGCAACATTGACGTCTTCGGGGCCGATGCCGGCTTGCTCGTAAGCTTTGGCCGGCAGTGCGGCGCGGAAGCGGTGGGCCTCAACGCCGGCGGCCGCGGCCGAGTCGGTGGCGATGTCGGGCATTTCTACCACGGCGCTGGCGAAGGTTGGGGTGACCGTAGACACCGCAGCCACGCGCACGGCGTCGGCTTTGCCGAGGCGCTTGGCGTAATCCATGCTGGACACAATCATGGCGGCGCCGCCATCAGAGGTGGCGCAGATCTGCAGCAGGCGCAGGGGGTCGGCGACCATGGCAGAGTTCATCACGTCTTCCATGGTGAACTTCTTTTTGTAGCGGGCATTGGGGTTGGTGAAACCGTGCTCGCTGTTCTTGATTTTGACGCGGGCAAAATCTTCTTCGGTGTCACCGAAGAGGTCCATGCGGCGGCGTGCGTACAGGGCGAAGTAGGTCGGGTTGGTAATACCCAGATAGAAGCGCAGCCAGTCCGGATCTTCCGGGCGGTAGCCCTTGGCCGGGGCCAAAAAGCCCTTGGGGGTGGTGTCGGCGCCGACCACCAGGGCCACTTCGCACTCGCCCGATAAAATTTTGGCCTGAGCGGCGGCCAGTGCCTGTGAGCCAGAGGCGCAGGCGGCGTAGGAGGTGTTTACCTGGGCGCCTTGCCAGCCCAGAGCCTGGGCAAAGGTCGCGCCGGCAACATAGCCGGGGTAGCCGCAGCGCATGGTGGCCGCGCCAGATACAAAGCCGACGTCCTGCCAGGGAATGCCGGCATCTTTCAGGGCGGCGCGGGCGGCGAATACGCCGTACTCGCTGAAGTTCTTGCCCCATTTGCCCCAGGGGTGCATGCCGACGCCAAGGATAGCGATATCGTTACTCATTGAATTCTCCACTCATCTCGCCAGCGGCTCAGCCCAGCGGCTTCCACTTCCAGGTAATTTTTACCGACTCTTCATCTTCGTGAAGAGTTTCCAGCACCAGTTCCACGTCTTGGCCGACCTTGAGGTCTTCGGTGCCGACGCCTTTGACGACCTGGCCGAGCACGATCATCTGCTCTTTTTCCAGTTCTACCGCGGCGATGCCGTAGGGCACAAAGGGCTCTTCGGCCACGAAGGGCTCGGGCGGCTTGTAGCAGGCGTTGGTGTAAGACCAGATCTTGCCGGTGCGGCTGAGCTGCACTTCGCTAAAGGCTTCGCCCTCGCAGCTGGGATTGCGGCAAAAATTGAGATTTTTGGGGAAATAGTATGTGCCGCAGCTATCGCATTGGGCACCGATCAGGTGAGGCTTGTCGGTATCGAGGGTAAACCAGCCCTCGATGGCCGCCTGTACAGGCTTGTCACTCATGCCGAGTCTCCGCGTGAGGATGCCGCTGGGGCACCACTGAGTGATGGATTTATCAGTGCCAAATGATCGCAAGCGCAATCGTTTGGAGCTATCGTCTGAATGGTGGAGTGATTCGCCGGTGTCGCCGGTGTCGGTAGTGATTGCATATGTCAGCCCGATGACAGCTTTTGCAATTGTCGGCGCGCAGTGCCTGCCTATGATAAGCCTATGCGTCAATAATGACAGCTGCCGCCGTTTGCAGCGATATAGAGGAAGGCAAATCATGAAAGTAGAGTTTAGCGCTGAACAAAATGCGCTGCGCAAGGAATTGCGGGCGTATTTTGACGCCCTGATGACGCCGGAGCTCAAGGCCGAATGCGATGAGAGCATGGGTGAGGGCGGCGGGCCACTGTGGCGCGAGGCGTTAAAGCAAATGGGGCGCGACGGCTGGATTGGGGTGGGCTGGCCCAAAGAGCTGGGTGGTCGGGGCATGAGCCCCATTGAGCAATTTATCTTTGTCGAAGAAGTGATGCGCGCCGGTTACCCCTTTCCTTTTCTTACCACCGAGTCAGTGGGGCCGCAGCTGGCCGAGCACGGCAACGACTGGCAGAAACGCGAAATCGTCCCCAAGATCCTCGCCGGTGAATGCCTGATTGCCATTGGCTATTCCGAGCCCGGTGCGGGCACCGATTTGGCCAGTTTGAAAACCTCGGCGGTGCGCGACGGCGACGGCTGGTTGATCAACGGTCAGAAAATGTGGACCAGTCTGGCGCATTTCTGTGACTACGTGTGGCTGGCCTGTCGCACTGACCCCGATGCGGCCAAGCCGCACAAGGGGATCTCCATGTTCCTGGTGCCGACCAACGACCCCGGTTGGTCTTGCAGCGGGGTGAATACCCTGGGTGGGGTGCGCACGAACGCCACCTTTTACGACAATATTCGCGTAGGCGACGAGGCCATGGTGGGTGAGCTGAACGCCGGTTGGAAGCTGATTACCGGCCAGCTGAATCGCGAGCGCTTGAGCCTGGTGAATTTCGGCCCCACCGCGGAAATGTTTAACAATGTGGTGCGCTGGGCACAGACCACCGAGGCGGCCGAGGGCGGCAAAATTATCGACCAGCCCTGGGTGCAGATGAACCTGGCCAAGGTGCGCAGCGGCATAGAAGCCCTGAAGTTGGTTTGCTACAAACAGGCCTGGGCGATGACCGAGGGACAGTTGGAAATGGCCGATGCCTCGGCGGCCAAGGTTTACGGCTCTGAGTTCTTTATCGAAGTCTATCGTCTGTTGGGCGAGATTATTGGCCAGGCCTCACTGGTTAACCGCCGCACTCCGGGCGCCGACCCGATTGCTTCGCGCATTGAACGGCTGTATCGCACCGCGTCGATTATCACCTTTGGTGGCGGCACCAATGAAATTCAGCGCGATATTATTTCCGCTGCCGGTCTGTGGATGCCCCGCGCCTCGCGCTAGCGTGGTGAACGAATAAAAGAGAGAAAAATTATGGATTTCGGACTTTCAGAACAGCAGCGCGATGTGCAAAATCTGGCGCGTGAAATTCTCAGTGAGCAGGTCACCCAGGAAAAACTCGCGCAGTACGACAGCTATAAGGCCGAGCGTTTTGACCGCGAGCTGTGGCAGCAAGTGGCGCAGGCCGGCTTGCTTGGCGTGGCCGTCGACGAGGAATACGGCGGCATGGGCTTTGGCTTTTTTGAGGCGGCATTGATCGCCGAGGAAGTGGGCCGCAGCATCGCGCCACTGCCGTTTATTTCCCACTGTATTTCAGCGGCCCTGCCAATCCAGCAGTTTGCTTCGAGTGAACAAAAGCAGCGACTGCTGCCCGGTGCGGTCAGCGGCGAAACCCTGTTGACGGCGGCCTTGATGGAAGCCAATAACGAAGACCCCAGCCAGCCGCGCGACTGTCGCGCCGAGCGCTCTGGCGATGGCCTGCGTATCAGTGGTGAGAAGCTGTGTGTGCCCTTTGCCAAACAGGCCCAGCATATATTGTTGGCGGCAGCCGACGGCGATGCCGCGGTGGTGGTGCTGCTGCAGCCCGGTAGCGCCGGTTTGGAGATGGCGGCGATGGAGGTTACCAACTACGAGCCGCAGTACCGGCTGAGCCTCGATAATGTCGAGGTGAGTGCCGATAACATTATTGCCAGCGGGGATGCGGCGCGCGCCCTGCTGAAGAGTTTGGCTGAACACACTACGGCGGCGCTGTGTGCCCACCAGCTGGGCGCCAGTGACAAGGCGATGCGGATGACGGCATCGTATACCGCCGAGCGCCAGCAGTTTGGTGTGCCGATTGCCACGTTTCAGGCGGTCGGGCATCGCGCGGCCAACTGCTTTATCGACGTTGAGTGC
>NZ_JBFIGO010000048.1:0-21593 GCF_041602295.1 Spongiibacter sp.
CGGTCAGCCGCTGGCGGACATCAATTTCGGGGAAGTCCACCTGGGCGGCAATGTATTCGATAACCGCGCCGGCAATATCCAAACCGGTGCATTTCTCGATGCCCTCGAGACCGGGTGAGGAATTGACTTCCATAATTTGCGGGCCGTCTTTGCCCTCCAGCATGTCGACACCGGCGACCTGCAGGCCCAGAATTTGCGTGGCGCGAATGGCCGTCTGCACATATTCCTCCGGCAACTCGACGGCTTCGGCGATGCCGCCGCGGTGAACATTGCTGCGAAACTCCTGGCCTTGGGCTACGCGGCGCATGGCGGCAACCACGCGGTCGCCGACGACAAAGGCGCGGATGTCCTTGCCTTTGCTCTCGGCAACGAACTTCTGGATCAACACGTTCTGCTTTTGACTCTGCAGTAATTCGATAATGGCTTCGGCCGATTTCTCCGATTCGGCCAGCAGTACGCCAATGCCCTGGGTGCCCTCGATGAGTTTGATCACCACCGGGGCGCCGCCGACGCGCTTGATGGCCGGCAGGACGTCATTTTTATCGCGGACAAAGGTCGTGCGAGGAATGCCTATATGGTGGCGGCTGAGGATTTGCAGGCTGCGCAGCTTGTCCCGCGAATTGGTAATGCCGTGGGCGGTGTTGGCGCAAAACACATCCATTTCCTGGAATTGTCTAACCACGGCGGTGCCGTAATAGGTGATGGACGCGCCGATCCGGGGCAGTACCGCATCGTATTCCGACAGCGATTTTTGATGGTAGTACAAATCGGGTACGCCGCGCTGCAGATCGATGGCAAACTTCAGCGTGTTGAGCACCTTCACGTCGTGACCGCGCTGCAAGGCCGCCTCTTTGAGGCGCATGGTGCTATAGGACTTTGGTCCGCAGGACAGTATTGCTAGTTTCATAATGGGTACCCAAGCGTATCAGGCGCGCAAATTTATCTCGAAAGCGAGGCAATGCCTACACTCTTTTGGCGCTATATTTGGCATTTATGCCGCTGTCTGTTCGGTCGCCGGGAGCCGATCATCGACATTGCGTAGTGAAATAGCGGCAGTGCAACACGGCCGCCCGGCATCTACTGGCGGCGCGCTAAAGGCAGCCGGTGCCGCGCCGGCCAACTACAAGCATAGACCCTGAATAGGGTTTTATGGGGGCGTGGATGGCGGTTTACACAAAAATGGAATTTACTGTGTAAACCGCTGCCGCGAAGGCGATAGTGCGCGGCGGGTGGGCGAGTCGCACTTCTTGGCGCGTTCCGTGTTACCGGCTTGTGGCGCCATTCTCGGGTTTATGATGTGGCGGAATTCAGGCGAAGCCCTTTCTTTGCAGCCAGTCGTCACATTTGCCAACGGCTTCCATGAGTTGCTCTGGCTGGCCGAAATAGTAGTGGGTCGCGCCGACGACTTCGTGCAGCTCCTTATCGTCGTGCTGGATGGCATCGTACAGCCGGTGGGTATGGCTGGGCGTGCAGGCGTCGTCGGCGGTATTGCCAATAACCAGCGTTGGCACGCTGATGGTGGCGGCACATTTCTGGCCGTCGGCGTTGGAGTCGTCATAGCTCCACTGCGACAGCCAGCTGCGCAAGGTGCAAAAGCGCGCCAAGCCGACTGGGCCGTTATTGACGACTTTGGGGTCGCCCAAATAACACCAATTTTCCTGGCGGTCGTTGGGGTCAACAGTGGGATCTAGCCAGCGCGGGTCGGCCATAGTGCCGTGTACCACAAAACCAAATTCGTCATGTGGCCTGCCGGCGTCTTTGAGGCTTTTTAGTTTGGCTTTTACCCAGCGAGTAATTTTACGATTTCGCTCGATCTGAGCGCTGCGATAGCGCGTTAAAAACTCGGCGCTATAGGGTGGCTGATTGTTGTTGTTAGGGTTGTATAGGTCAAGCTCGGGATCTTTGTTGTCTGGGTTGTGTTCGTCGAGTATGGAGGCATCGATCCACTCGGTTAGGGTGTGAGCGCGACTGACATGGGCGGCGAGAATCATGACGCCGTCGGCGGGAATAAAGCCTTGAGCACGTAAGTCCAGTGGGTCGCCAGCGGGTGTTTCGGTGATGCTAGGGTTTTCTGCCTGGCTTTGATAAAACAGCGACAGTGAGCCGCCGCCGCTCCAGGCGGCCAGGATAACCTTGTCGTAGCCCAGTGTTTCCTTTGCGTGGCGAATACAGTTGCCCATATCGATGGCGACTTTTTCCATGATCAGCGCACTGTCGTTACCGGAGTAGCGGCTTTGGCAATAGATCACCGGATAGCCGGCCTTGGCCATGGCCACCACCATCGGCAGGTATTCACCTCCGCCCACCGGATGCATAAACAGAATAACATTGTTGCAGCGCGGCTTATGGGGCTTGAGGTGGTGGGATTTTAGCGCGCCAAAATCCAGCGGACCGCCGTAAGTCTCTTTAAAGGGGCTCTTGTCTTGATAAAAAATCAGGTAGGGAATTCGGTCATAGCTTCTGCTCGATTCGCTCATTATGCTTGTCCTGTTTGCGGGGAGTTTGGCTTAGTACATTGTCAATTTAATTTACAAAAAATCAAGTCTTGTTGCGCCCAAATGGAGTTATTTTTTTGTTTATGCCATACAATAGCCAGCAACTTAGAGCATGAATTAGCGCAATGAAAAAATTAGTGGATCAAGAGCAGGGTTATTTAATTGGCACCCTGGCATACGCCTTGTATTGGGTGGATGAAAGCCTTCAGAAGAGCCTGGAAGCCGCTGGCTGGGAGCGTATGAATCGCACTCGCTCGATGATTATGCTCAGCGTCACGGCGGGTATTAACCGGCCGGCGGATATGGCGCGTAATCTCGGCGTCAGTCGCCAGGCGATTCACCAGTTATTGCAGGGCCTAAAAGATGAAAATATCTTGGAGTTGATTGCCGATCCCAAGGACAAGCGCGCAAAAATCGTCCAGTTCAGTCCCGAAGCCGATGCGATTCGCGGCGATGCACAGCGCATTGTTGTCGGTATCGAAGAGGAGTTGAAAAAGCGCATAGGCAAGACCGCATTTAACGGTTTGCGCGATGCCTTAAATCGCAGCTGGGGGCCGGTGGTGTTGATTGCACCCGATTGAACACCGCTGGGCGGCGGGCATTGAATAATAATAAGAGGAAGTTAGCAGATGTTGTCGATAGCAGTGCTTTACCACAGTGGCTATGGCCATACCAAGCGGCTTGCGCAAGCGGTTGTCAGCGGCGCCCAAGAGGCCGCCGAGGCACTGCGGGTGGTCGAGGTGGAGATCGCTCAAGACGGCGAGCTCAGCGCCGAGCAGTGGCAGTCACTGGACGATGCCGCGGCGATTATTTTTGGATCGCCCACCTATATGGGCAGTGTGTCCTGGCAGTTTAAAAAGGTGGCCGACGCCTCTAGCGGCCGCTGGTTGATGCAATCCTGGAAGGACAAGCTGGCGGCGGGCTTTACCAATTCTGCGTCAATGAATGGCGATAAAGCGTCGACGCTGGCGTATATGAATACCTTTGCCATGCAGCACAGTATGCTCTGGGTGGGCAGCGGATTGCTGGCGGCCAATACTAAGGCCGCGCAGCGCAACGATATTAATTATCTGGGCGCCTTCGCCGGATTGATGGCCCAGTCACCAGCCGATGCCAGTGTTGACGAGGGGCCGCTGCCCGGCGATATGGCTACCGCCAAGCTGTTTGCGGCGCGCGTCGTTGAGCAGTGTCTGCGCTTGCAAGGGGTTCGCTGAGCGCCGGTCTCCGGTTGTACTCGCCGCGGCGTTTTAGCGTCTGGCACGCTTGTCCAGGCGCTCGCTGCCGAAGACCTGTTCTTTCTGCTGTCGGGTTTTAGCCGTCCACGCCGCCAGGGCAGCGCGGGCGCTGGCGGCTTCTTGTTTCATAATCGCCTCGCTGTTTTCCGCGCGGCAGGTGATTTCCACCTGTATGCCGTTGGGGTCATACATATATACCGAGTGTACAAAGCCGTGATCGATGGGGCCGAGGCAGGTTTTGCCCTGGGCATTTAGCTGCTCCTGCCAGTTACGCAGGCTGTCCAGCGATTCGGTTTCCAGAGCAAGGTGCATGTCGAAGCTGTCCTTGCGCTGGAAATGTTCGGGTTTGGAGATGCCGGGTTCATCAAAGAAGGCGATGTAATTGCCGTCGCCGAGTTCAAAAAACATGTGCAGAAAATGGCGATTGCGACCGAGGTTTTCGCCAAAGTCGATGTCTTCTTCAAAGGCGGCAGCCAGCTTTAAACCGAGTAAGTCTTCATAGAACCAGCGAGTCTGCTCGGCGTCGACGCAGCGATACGCAGCGTGATGAATATTTCCAAGGGGCTTAAGGCTTGTGTTCATTGGGCTTGCGTCTCCGTGATTATTGATCTTTGACGAGCATGCTGTCATCCACTCATTAAGTCAATATACTTGACAATAATGTGCCATGTTGATTGTATAAGCAAAAAATAACAGCAATAACGCAGAGGGCTGTATGGCCGTGCCGTGTGATTGGAAGGAAATACGCAGGCAGCTGGTGGACTTCCTGGAGAAGGAGGTTTACCCCCGAGAGTCGCAATTGCAGTCGGAAGACAAAGCGGCGGCGGAGGCCTTGCTCGCAGAACTCGTTAGCAAGGCGAAGGGCATGGGGCTGTGGGCCTTTGGCCACCCCAGAGAGATTGGCGGCATGGGCATGCCGTTTATGGATTATGTCTATTTGAATGAGGTGATTGGTCGCTCGGAATTTGCCCAGCGGATTTTTGGTACCTACTCCCTGCAAGACGCCATCATGCTCAATGAATACGCCTCGGCCGCACAGCGCGAGCGCTATTTGATGCCGCTGGTGGCCGGCGAAGTGAATCCCAGTTTTGCCATGACCGAGCCGGGTATTTCCAGCTCCGATCCCACCCAGCTGCAAACCACGGCGGTGTTAGAAGAGGGCTATTGGCGGATCAATGGCCGCAAGTGGTTTACCACTGGTGCGGATATCGCTGCCTATACCACGGTGATGTGTCGCACCGAGCCCGACGCGCCCGGGCACGCGGCTTTCAGTATGATTATTGTGCCGATGGCTACGCCGGGCTACCACATCCTGCGCGACACGCCGGTGCTGGGTATGGCTGGCGGTCACTTTGAGGCCGAATATGTGAATGTCAAAGTGCCGGCGGAGAACTTGCTGGGTGAGCGCGGTGCCGGTTTCAAGATTGCGCAAAAGCGCCTGGGGCCGGGCCGTATTTTTCATTGCATGCGCTGGCTGGGTCAGGCCCAGCGCGCCTTCGATTTGATGTGTGAGCGGCTGTTAGAGCGCGAGGCCTTTGGTTCCAGCCTGGCTGACAAGCAACTGTTGCAACAGCATGTGTTTAACAGCTACCAGGAAATCCAGGCCTGCCGCCAACTGACCTTGCACGCCGCCAAGCGCATTGATGCCGGTGACGCCGCGCGGGTAGAAATCGGCGCTATAAAAGTTGCCGGGGCAGGTATGTTGCATCGGGTCATCGACCGCGCGATACAGGTTTACGGCGCCGAGGGGCTGACTGACGATACACCGCTGAGTCGTATGTATCGCCACGCTCGCGAGGCGCGCCTGTACGACGGTCCAGATGAAGTGCATATCCAGTCTGTGGCCAAGCAGCTGCTGCGTGCTTTCGATAAGGGCCAGGGCTGGGACTTTGGTCAGCGCGACATCGAGGGCCTGTGATGAGTGCGAATCAACTTGCGGAGATGTTGGCGAGTTGTCTGGCAGAACGCTTCGGTCAAGCGGCAGAGATAGTGCAATTAAAACCCTTGACCGGTGGCGCGGCATCGCAGACCTGGGCGCTGGAGGCGCGTTGTGGCGGTCAACAGCGGTCGCTGATCTTGCGTGCTGGCGACGATGAAGAGCAGTTTGAAAATGCCCTGTTAAAGCCCATCGAGGCCGAGCTCATTGCCATGCTTCATCGCAGCGGCTTGCCGGTGCCGGAGGTCATTGCGCGCACACCGGCGGTCGCCGAGGTCGGCGCAGGATTTTTGATGAGTCGCTTGCCGGGTGAAGCGCTGCCCAAGCGCATTCTTAATGAGCCGCGTCTGGCGCAGGCGCGACAGGGTTTGGCGGCGCAGTGCGGTCAGGTGTTAGCTGCGCTGCACGGTATCCCCGTCGATAGCGCGACCATGTTGAGCGGCTTCGATGTTGAGCAAGACGTGTTGCGCTACCGCGCGCGCTATCGTGAATTTCGCCAGTGCCTGCCGGTGTTCGACCTCGCCTTTTATTACTTGTTAGAACAGCTGCCAAGGGTGCGCGAGCCGGCCATTGTTCACGGGGATTTTCGCAATGGCAATCTGTTGGTTGACGAGGGTGGCTTGAGCGGGGTGCTGGACTGGGAATTGGCGCATATCGGCAATCCGGTCGAGGATTTGGGTTGGCTGTGTGTCAATTCCTGGCGCTTTGGTAATGTCGACAAGCCAGTTGGCGGTTTCGGAGACAAGGAAACACTGCTGGCGGCTTACAACAACGCAGGGGGGCTCGACGTGCAAATGGATGAGCTGAATTACTGGGAAATCTTCGGTGTGTTGAAGTGGGGCGTACTGTGTCTTTATCAGAGTGCGATTCACCTCGACGGCAAGCAGCGGTCGTTAGAACGGGCGGTGATTGGTCGGCGCCTTTCCGAGTGCGAGGCCGATTTGGCGCAGTTATTAATCGGGCAGAAGCCATGTCGATAGAGCACCCCAACGCCGAACAGCTGGGCGACGCGATTGCGGACTTTTTGCGGAACAGTTTGCTGCCCGCTGTCGATAACCCGTCGTTGAAGTATCAGTTGCGGGTCGCTATTAACGGCCTCGGTATTATGCAGCGCGAGCTCGCCTCGGGAGCCGAGCAGGCAGAGCGCGAGCGCCGCTTACTGGCTGCCTATCTCGGCGAAGACGCTGAACTGGAAGTGCTGAGAGAAAAATTAGTGGCGGCAATGAGTGTTGCCGATCAGCCCTACCGCGATGAAAAATTACTGGCTGTGCTTAAGGAAATTAGCGAGGCGAAGTTGGCCATCGACAACCCTCGTTACCGACCGGTCGGCAGCTAGTCGCTTAACGATATCCAAAAATACCTCGAGGGAATAATTATGGATTTACATAACAAAGTGGCGTTGGTGACCGGTGGTGCATCGGGATTGGGCGAGGCGACCGTGCGCGCCTATGCGGCAAAGGGTGCCAAAGTCGCCATTTTCGATATGAACGAGGCGCGTGGTCACGCCTTGGTCGAGGAGATTGGCGGCGAGCGCGCCGCCTTCTACAAGGTCAATGTTGTCGATGAGCAATCCGTCGCTGAGGCGATTGAGCAGTTAGTAGAAAAATTTGGCGGACTGCACATTTGCAATAACTACGCTGGCATTGGCAATGCGATAAAGACCTTGGGCAAGTCTGGGGTGTTTCCGCTGGACGCCTATAAAACCGTTATCGATGTGAACCTGGTTGGCACCTTTAATGTTGCGCGCCTGGCCGCCAAGGCGATGGCCGAGGCAGCACCCTACCAAGACAACGCCCGCGGAGTCATTATCAATACCGCCTCGGTTGCGGCCTATGAGGGCCAGGTCGGCCAGGTCGCCTACAGCGCCTCGAAGGGGGGCGTGGTGGGCATGACCCTGCCGATGGCTCGCGACTTGGCAAGCTACGGTATACGGGTGAACACCATTGTCCCCGGGCTGATACATACGCCGCTGTTCGAAACCTTGTCGGAACAGGCCTACAAGTCGTTGGAAGCCAGCGTGGTTAATCCCCAGCGCCTGGGCCGCCCGGAGGAAATTGCCCATCTCTCGGTGATGATTGCCGAGAACGAATACATGAACGGCGAGTGCATTCGCCTCGATGGCGCGATTCGCATGCAGCCGCGCTAAACCGCCGTACTTTGCTCTAGGCCGGTAAACTCAGCTATAAGGATAATCGCGATATGTTTAATAATTTTAACGACTATCACGCCTTTCACGCGCAGCGCCGCGGCGACGTTATGATGCTGCAAGACCAGCAAAAAACCCTCAGCTTTCGCCAGGCCTGGCAGCATGTCGGCAGCATTGCCGCCGCCATGCAGCGGGCCGGCATCAGCAAGGGGCAGCGAGTGGGGATACTGGCGAAAAACTCGGTCGACAATCTCTGTGTGTTTTTGGCCTGTGCGCGCATTGGCGCGGTTGCCGTGGGGCTGAACTACCGCCTCAGCCTGGCCGAGCTGGAGTACATCGCTGAAGACGCCCAGCTAAAGCTGCTGTTCCTCGATGAGGAATTCGATTGCCAGTGTGGCCCGGTGATACAGGGTTTGCCGCGAGTATTTATGGCCGAGAAGGTCGGCGCGGTTGATCTTGCCAGCTGGTGCCAGCCTGCCGGCGAGCCCGCTGCGGTGGCGATTGACGCCGACGATATTCTGTTTCATATGTACACCAGCGGCACCACCGGTCGCCCCAAGGGGGTGCTGATCAGCCACCGCAATGTCTTGCTAAACAGCTACCAGTCATCGATGACTACCGGCATTTGGCCGGCGGAAAATGAAAAGGCACTGGTGATTGCCCCGACGTTTCACGCCGTCGGATTGGTGGGCGCGATGCTGGGCGTGATCTACGGCTCGTCGATGATTATTCATCGCGACTATGACCCGGTGGGGATGCTCGAAACCCTGGCCAACGAGCAAGTGACCACGGTGGCGGTGATCCCGGTAATGTTGCAATTCTCGCTGGCGATGGTGGAAGACATCGGTCGCTACGATTTCTCTGCCTTAAAAACCATTAATTACGGTGGCTCGCCGATATCAGAATCGCTGCTGCGTGAGTGTATAAAGGTGTTTGGCTGCGATTTCGTGCAGGGCTATGGTCAAACTGAGTCGACCATGGCCTTGAGTTTTTTGACTGCAGAAGATCATCGTCGCGCGCTGGCTGGCCAACCGGGCTTGTTGCGCTCCTGCGGCCGGGCGGTATTTGCCACTCAGTTGAAAGTGGTGAATGACAAGGGCGAAGATTGTGCTGCCGGCGAAGTCGGCGAAATTTTAGCGAAGGGGCCCCAGGTGATGCAGGCTTATTGGCAGCGACCGGAGGCCACGGCGGAGACCATTGTCGATGGTTGGTTGCATACCGGCGATGCGGGATATATCGACGACCAGGGTTATGTGTACATTCAGGATCGTATCAAGGATATGATCATTTCCGGTGGTGAAAATATTTACCCTGCAGAAATCGAAAACTTACTGATGTCGCACCCGGCCATCGCCGATGTTGCGGTGATCGGTGTTGCCGATGCGCGCTGGGGAGAGGTGCCGCTGGCAGTGGTGGTGGAGGCCAGTGGTGTGGAAGTTGATGTTGCCGAGATCGCGGCTTTCTGCCGAGGAAAATTGGCGTCGTTCAAAATTCCTAAGCACATTGAGCATGTGGCAATGTTGCCGCGAAATCCATCGGGGAAAGTTCTTAAAAAAGCATTGCGCGAGCAGTTTGCAGAAAACTACCGCATTAATTCAGGCGCGATAGCTTAAGGGTCAATACCATGTCTAGTAGCGATTATTTAAAAGCGCCACGCAAGCCCTGCGCTGATGTCAATCACCTTCCAGGTGACAACGGTGCTTTGCCGCTGCTTGGCGATACCATCCCCTTTTTGACTAACTACTTGCCCATGTCGATGGAGAAATATCGCAAGTACGGCAAAATTTTTCGCAGCCACGCGCTGTTGCAAAAAACGGTGGTGATGGTCGGGCCTGAGGCCAATGAAATTCTACTGAAAGATCAGCAGAAATTGTTTTCCAGCAAAAAGGCCTGGGACCCCTTCTTGGATAAGCTGTTTCCCAATGGCTTGATGTTGATGGACTTTGGTGATCACAAATTGAATCGCCGAATTTTGCAAGCCGCTTTCAAGAAGGATGTATTGGCTAACTACGTCGGAACAATGAACCCGATGATCGCCCAGCGTTTGGCGGCGCTGCCACACAACCGGGAGGTGGCGTTTAAAGATGAGATAAAGGCCTTGCTGCTAGATGTGGCTGCGCAGGTTTTCATGGGTGTTGAGATAGGCGATGAAGCGGCAAAGATCAATCGCGCCTTTGTTCACGCGATGGAGGCCTCACTGGCGATCGTGAAGCTGCCGATTCCTGGTACCACGTGGAAAAAGGGATTGGATGGTCGCAAGGTGTTGGAGGCGTTCATCGAGCAGCATATTCACCGCAAGCGCGCGCAGCAGAGTGATGACTTCTTCTCGCAGTTTTGCCACGCCAGAGATGAAGAGGGTAACTTCCTTAGCGACGAGGCGGTGCGCGACCATATTATTTTTCTGTTGTTTGCCGCCCACGACACCACGACGAGTACCTTGTGTTCAGCGGTGTACTTGCTGGCCAAAAACCCCGAGTGGCAGGATAAGTTACTTGAGGAGTTTGATGCCTTGGCGCACAGTGCGCCGTCTTTTGATGACTTGGGGCAATTGCCGCTGGCGTCCTATGTGATGCAGGAAACCCTGCGCATGTATCCACCGGTGCCGGTGATACCACGGCGCACGGTGCGCGAAACGGAGATTTTTGGCTACCGCATTCCCGCCAATACTTCGATAGGGATTTCGCCGCTGATGACCCACTATTTGGAGGAGTGGTGGACGGAGCCCCAGCGTTTTGATCCAATGCGTTTTTCCCCGGAACGGGCTGAGCACAAAAAGCATTTTTATCAGTGGCTGCCGTTTGGCGGCGGCAGTCACAAGTGCATCGGGCTGAATTTTGCCGAGATCCAGGTAAAAATTGTGTTGCTTCACTTGCTCAAGCGCTATCGCATAGAGGCGCGTCCCGCTTACACTATGCCGTATAACCCGGTGCCAATATCCTTTCCGACTGACGGTCTGCCGCTGCGCTTTATTCCGCGTTAGCTGAGTACTTTTTTAGCTACCCAGTTCACGGTTTCGTGCAGGCTGCCCGGGTGGGGAAGGTGACTGATTTGCGGTTCGGCAATGCCTACCGCAATCAATAGTCGGGCGCGATACTGGGCTTCAGTCTGTTGGTGGCCCATCGCGACAATCTGCTGGCTGACAAAGTCCATGAGCAGCAGGTCAGCCTGCTGTACGGCTTTGGCGACGGCAGCCTCTTGTCGCGCCCAGTTGCGCATCACCTGGTCGAGCTGAGCGAAATTACTGCTCAGCCAGAAGCTGACCAGTTCTTCAAAGGTTCTTGAGGGCTCGTTGTCGGAGGCCTGGCGAATGTTCTGGTGAATGCTCTGCTGGAACTCATCGGCCCAAAAGTCGACGACGGCCTCGATCAGCTCTGCGCGCCCCTTGAAGTGCCAATAAAAACTGCCCTTTGAAATACCGAGCTGCCGACAAAGCCGGTCTATGGTCAGCGCTTTCACACTGCCCGTTGTGGCGAGAATATCCAGGGCGGCGTGAATGAATTGCAGCTTCGATTTGCGCGGCTTTTGCGGGGTGTCGGCGGCCATTCTCCAGTCCTATATAGTCAACAATATTGACGATTATAAATACATACCATACAGTATGGTATGCTAACAATAGCATTCACAATAATAGATAATGACGAGTTTTCGCAATGTTCCTCCAACACGGGGCCACTGAGCTGGCCAGCTACTACCTGCAGATCAAATTCTTTCATGTTGCCTGCGCGATGATCTGGCTGGCCAGCACCTCGGTGGCCTATATCAATTACCTGCTGCCGGCCATCAGGGCTTGGCAGCGCGCCCCCGATAACGAGTTGCTGATTCAGCAGCGCAATATCGCGATGGAGCGCTTTGATAAGGGGGTGTTGCTGGAGCATGCCGCCTTCCCGTTATTGCTGATCAGCGGGCTGTTATTGCTGGCCGCGGGCCCCTGGGGGCCGAGTCATTTTTGGCTGGCGCTGAAATTGTGCATTGTGGTGCTGGTGTTTCTGCCTATCGAAGTGCTGGATTACTGGCTGTCGCATTTTGGCGGCAATAAAAAAGCGATTCGCGAGTCGGGCTTGGCTGATGTGGCGCTTAGCTACGAGCGGGCGATTCAACAGCACTGGTTGTTTTTAGTGGTTAGCACGCCGGTCATCGCTGTGTCCGGCGTGTTGGTGTTGTATTTGGCGGTGGTTAAGCCCCTGTAAGTGGAGTACGGGATGACAGTGGATAAAAATAGAATGGCCGCGGCGATCAGTCGCGGCACACTGGGCAAAATTGCGCTGGCGATAGCCGCCTATATCGCGCTGATAATATGGCCGTGCTTTGCGCTGTTGCGGCTACTACTGGCCAATGACGGTGCGGCATTTAGCCCTGCTCATATGATGGGTGCCCTGGTTGCGGCGGTAGGTGTCGCGTTATTTTCCTACATCGTAATGGTGTCGCTGTGCGAGCCAGGAAGGGCGCGTGTCGGCCAGGGGATGAGTCATGAATAAAGTGGGGCTTGTTGCCGCGCTGGTCGCCGCCGCGTTCGCCAGCGCTGCGCTGTCAGAAGAATATCAACGCGCTGCGCATATTGAAGAGGTTATTGTAACCGCGCAGAAACGTTCCGAATCGATTCAGGATGTGCCAATAGCGGTATCGGTACTGAGTGCCGAGCGCATGAAGAATTCGGCGATTGTTTCCTTTGAAGATATTTCATTGGCCAGCCCCAACACCGAAATCAATATGACGCCGGGCTATGTGCAGGTGGGCATGCGCGGTTTGAATTCACCGATTAATGACGGTATGGAACAGGCCGTGGGTGTCTACGTCGACGGCATCTACTACGGCAAGACCGCTTTTTTACAGGACGCCTTTCTCGATCTGGCGCGGGTGGAAATGCTCAAGGGGCCGCAGGGCACACTGTTCGGGAAGAATACCGTGGCCGGGGCGATCAGCATCAGTACGGCCCGGCCGGAAGACGAGTGGCGGCTGTCCGCCCGCGCCTCGCAGGGACAGTTCTCCGGAGAGAAATACGAGGCTATGGTCAACGCGCCGTTGATCGAGGAGCGTCTGGCATTGCGGGTAGCGGCCGCGCGTGAGCGCCGCGATGGCTATGTAAATAATGTGCTGCGTGGCCGTGATGAGAAGCGTGTCGATAAAGAGGGCTGGCGTGCAAAATTGCTATTCACCCCGCTGGAAACGCTGACAGCCGTACTGACTTACTATCAGGGCGCGGCCCGCGATAGCGGCCAGGGCTGGGAGCCCTTTGTATTGGGCGACGACGCGGCTCAGGTGCATGGCGCCTTCGATTCGAGCCTGGAGGCGAACTTTGATTATCGCAGTCACGCGGACGCACCGAACGAGAGTCGCAGCGATACCGAGGTCTGGAACCTGGAGGCCAACTGGGAGGTTGCCGACCACCTGCTAACGCTAATTGCCAGCACTGCTCGCGCCGAGGAATGGCTGTATCTCGACGCCGATACCGCCTCGGCACCGATTGCCGATTGGGGCAGGGCCACGGACTACGGACAGCAAATGCTGGAGCTGCGACTGAGTTCGCCGCCGGGTCGGCTGGAATATCTGCTTGGGGCGTTTGCGTTTCGCTCGGACAACGATCTGACTGGCGAGCTGCGCGCCCTTCCCAAGGGACCGTTGCAAGGCGTCTTGCTGCCGGCACTGGGCGCCGAAACGGTTGCTGCGTTATTCGGCGGCGCGCTGGATCCCCTGGACGGCGGCCTGGGGGCGCTGGCCACTGATGCTCTCCATCAGCGGTTTATTCAGCGCACCGAAACTCTGGCACTGTTCTCCCAGCTGACCTGGAATATTAGCGAGCGCCTGAGTTTGATTGCCGGTTTGAGGGCCTCGCAGGAAGAGAAGGACGTCGATCTCGAGCAGAACTACGAGCAAACCGGGCTGCTATTGCAGGCGGCCTTCGGCGTGACTGAGTATGAGTTGGACGATCGTCGCGAGGAGTCAAATATCGCGCCTAAGCTATCGCTGAAGTACAGCCTTGGAGACGATTTGCTCTATGCCAGCTACAGCGAGGGCTTTAAAGCCGGAGGTTACAATCCCTTGGCGCGCACCGCCGACGAGTCCGGTTTTGAGCAGGAGCGCGCCAAGGCCTACGAGCTCGGTTATAAGATAACGGCCTACGATGGCGTGCTTACCGTCAATACCGCGCTCTATCACACCGCATTCAGCGATATGCAAATACAGGCCTTTATCGGCAATGGGTTTATCGTCAACAACGCCGCGCAGGCGACAACAGAAGGGGCGGAAATCGACATCAGTTGGCAGCCCTGGCGCGGCAGTCAGTTTTTTGCCAGCTGGGGCTACAGTGATGCGCGATTCGAGCGCTATGAAGACGGTCCCTGTCCGGCGGACTCGAGCGAAGAGACCTGCGACCTAAGTGGTTCGCAATTACCTCGCGCGCCAAAGCTAAGTGCCAGCGCGGGTTTCAATGTTGCGCTGCCCCTGTGGCGGGAGCAGTTGGCGGTGATGCTGGGCGGTGATGTGAGTTGGCGTGACGATATTCTGTTTGATCTGGACGCCGACCCCATCGACAGCCAGGCTGCCTACCACCTTATTAATGTCCATGTCGGGGTGGTCGATCCCGATGGCCGTTGGCAGCTGATGGCACACATCAAAAATCTTGAAAATAACCGGGTTCGCCATTTCGCCGCCGATATGCCGATATTCAGCGGTTCCCATATGGGCTTCTTAATGCCGCCGCGCATGTTCAGTGCTGAGCTGAGCTTGGCGTGGTAAGCAGGCGCTGGTGATTTATGTGTAGAGTGTGACAGGCTTACTGTTTTGCCGCGGCTGATGCTGCTAATTTGCGCCGTTAGCCAACGGGGGCGCGAGGGGCGCCCCGGGTAGCGATCAGGCTGGGTGAATCATGAGCACACGCAGGGACTTTATCCGCGGTGGCAGCGCGGCAATTGCTTTGGGGCTGACGGCCTGTGGTAGCGGCGGCAGTGGTGGCGCTGGCAATCGGGCCGCCGCCGCAGAGGACGGCAGCATGAGTGTCGCGCTGGCGGCACCGACGGGCGCGCAAGCGAATGCCTTGCGCGCGGCGCCCGGCGAGTTGCATCTGTTGAAGCGGGCGAGTTGGGGGGCGACGCCGGAAACCTTGCAGCGCTTATCGACAATGGGTGCCGAGGCCTGGTTGGACGAGCAGTTGAATTTGCCAGCGGCCAGTGACGCCGATGTCGAGGCGGAGATCAATTTCCGTTGGCCGACGGTCAATTACAGCGGTTGCCGCTTGGCGCAGTTAAAGGACGACGGCCGGGTAATGCGCGAGCTGCGCGCCGCCACCTTATTTCGGCGGGTGTTCAGCCGCCGCCAGTTATACGAAGTGATGGTCGATTTTTGGACGGATCACTTCACCATCTACCACGGCGACGGGATTGCCCGTCACATGAAAACCGTGGATGACCGCGAAGTGATTCGCGCCCACGCGCTGGGCAATTTCGGCGATATGCTGCGCGCCTCGGCACGCAGCCCCGCTATGCTGGAATTCTTGGACAATCGTCGCTCGAGTAAAAAACACCCCAATGAAAATTACGCCCGCGAATTGCTCGAGCTGCATACGCTGGGCGTCGACGGCGGTTACAGCGAAACCGATATTTTGGAAACTGCGCGCGCGTTTACCGGGTGGACGGTGCTGCGCGACGAGCAAGACACGCTGTGTCTGGCCAATAAACACCACAGCTTTGTGTTTAACGAGGCGCTGCACGATCAGGGTGAGAAAGTGGTACTGGGCCAGCGCCTGGCTGCGGGCCGCGGTATTGAAGACGGCGAAGAGGTGTTGGAGATACTGCTGGGCCAAGCCGCTACCCGGCGCTTTATTGCCCGCAAACTCTATCGCCGTTTTGTTCGCGATACCCCGGCGCCGCCGTCGTTTGTCGAGCGGGTAGCGGCGGCGTGGGGCCGCGATGGCGATATTGCGGCGATGCTGCGCGCGGTGTTTAGCAGCGATGAATTTTGGGCGGCGGCCGACGCCAAACTCAGCCGCCCCCAGGAAAATGCCATGGCTCTGGTGCGCGCCCTGGCGCCACAGATGGACAGCAATGTGACGGTCTCGGACTTGCTGCGCGCGGCGGCGATTCCCGATCTTTACAGCATGTCTGGGCTGGCCAATATCGATGTGCTGCCCAAGGTCGACTTTGGCATGTTGGCGCCACTGGATGTTGAGTTGGCGCCCAGTTATGAAGGCCCCAATAGCGACAGTATGATCTCCCGCACCGGTCATGTGCCCTTTCAATGGCCCAGTCCCGACGGCTATCCCGACACGGAGAACTATTGGGCCAGTGTCAACGGTCTGTTGGAGCGCTGGCGCCACTGCATCAGTGTAGCGGGGCAGCAGCGCGCCGAGGGGCTGAGCAATGCCGCCTGGGCGGCCGACCAGCAGGAGGAGCCGACAGCGGCCTTGCGGGCGATGCGCGACAAGTTGCTGATGCGCGAGTTGGACAGCGATACCGAGCAGCGCCTGCTGAGTGCGGCGCAGATCCACGCCAACGGCGAGCGCGCCGCCAGTGTGGAGCAGTTCTGGCGGCGCTTGATGGCGCTGCTGTTGATGTCACCTTACGCCCTGCGTCGCTAGTCCACGGCTTTGATAACGGAGAACACTATGGCTGCTTATACCCGCCGCGAGCTGTGGACGACGCTCGTAAACAACGAGTCGCAACAGGCCCAACAGTTTGCATCGGCCAAGCACACGCTGCTGGTAATCTTTATGCGCGGCGCCGTCGATGGTCTGAATGTGGTGGTGCCCCACGGCAGTGACGACTACTACGCCCGCCGGCCGATCGTGCGGGTAGCGCGCCCGGATCAGAGTAATGGCGCGCTGGATCTCGATGGTTTTTTTGGCCTGCACCCGTCGCTGGCACCGCTGATGCCCGCTTGGCAGTCGGGACAGTTGGCGGCGGTACACGCCGCCGGCTCGCCCCATGCCAGCCGCTCGCATTTCGACGCCCAGGCGATTATGGAAACCGGCATTCAAGATCCCACGGCGACGCTGACCGGTTGGTTGGGGCGCCATATCGCCGCTACCCACAGCGGGCCGTCGGCGTCACCGTTTCGCGCCGTCGCCATCTCTGCGGCGGCGCCGCGCAGCTTGCAGGGGCCAGTGCCGCCGCTGGCGCTGTCGGAGTTCGACCGCTTTAACTCCATTATCAACCAGGGCGATGACTTTCTTGGCGCGGTGCAGGCGATGTATGGCGGCGACGCCCTGTTAGATGTGCAGAGCCGTCTGTCTCTGGACGTATTGCAGGCCCTGGAGGCGGCGAATCCGGCGGCGCTGGCACCGGAAAATGGCGCGGAATACGCCAATAACGCCTTTTCACGAAGCTTGCGCAAGGCGGCGCAGCTGATTCGCGCCGACATGGGCAGCGAATTTATCAGTGTCGATATTGGCGGTTGGGATACCCACGTCAATCAGAACAATGCTCTGCGCAATAATTTGGCGACCCTGGCCAATGGCCTGAGCAGTTTTATGCAGGATCTTGGCGATGCCATGCAGCGGGTGACCATTGTCACCATGAGTGAATTTGGCCGCCGCGCCAGCGAAAATGGCTCACTGGGTACCGACCACGGCCACGGTAATGCCATGCTGCTGCTCGGCGCCGGGGTGAATGGCGGCCGGGTACACAGCGACTGGCCGGGGCTCGGTGACGACGATCTCGATCGCGGTGACCTGCAGGTGACCACCGACTACCGGCAGGTGTTGTCAGAGTTGCTGCAGGCGCGCACGGCGGCCACCGACCTGGCCAAGGTGTTTCCCGACTATCGCTACCCGGGCGCGCTGGGTCTGTTTCGCTAGCGGCTGTCGCCGGGGCTCACTATAGGTCGCGGGCGTTGATGTAGGCCTGCTCGGAAATATGGTGGTAGTTTTTGGCGCCGTCGAGAAACTGCTTCCAGCTGCGATAGACCCGCGCGGTCAGCTCGTCGGTCTGGGCCAGCTCGGCCAGATACTCATCCGAGGTTTTGTGCAGGGCGCGAATCACGTCGTCGGGCAGGCGGCGCAGTTGCACACCGTGCTGTTCTACCAGTTCTTTTAAGGCGTTGTTATTGCGGGCGGTGTACTCATCGAGCATATCGGCATTGGCGTAGCGCGCCGCCACTTCAACAATGGCTTGCAGGTCGCTGGGCAGCGCTTCAAAGGCCTGCTTGTTGACGATCAGCTCTAGGGTAGAGCCGGGCTCGTGCCAGCCGGGGTAGTAGTAATAGCGGGTGACCTCGTGAAAGCCAAAGGCCAGGTCGTTGTAGGGCGCCACCCACTCGGTGGCGTCGATCACCCCGGTTTGCAGCGAGGTGTACAGCTCGCCGCCGGGCAGGGTAACCGAGGTGCCGCCGAGGCGGTTGAGCACTTCGCCGCCGGAGCCGGGAATGCGCATTTTCAGCCCTTTCAGGTCGGCGACGGAATTGATTTCCTTGTTGAACCAGCCGGCCATTTGCACGCCGGTATTGCCGCCGGCCAGGGGGATCAAATTAAAGGGCGCATAGGCTTCGCGCCACAGCTCCAGGCCGCCGCCGTGGTAGAGCCAGCCGTTCATTTCCTGGGCGGTCATGCCAAAGGGCACCGCCGTAAAGAAGATCGACGACGGCAGCTTGCCCTTCCAGTAGTAGGCGGCGCCGTGGCCGGCCTGCACGCTGCCGGCCGACACCGCGTCGAAGACGCCCATCGCCGGCAGCAGCTCACCGGCGCCATAGACCGTAACCTGCAGGCGGCCGCGGCTCATGCGGTTAACCATCGCGGCAAATTTTTCCGGCGCGGTGCCCAGGCCGGGAAAGTTTTTCGGCCAGGTGGTGACCAGCTTCCAGCGGTAGACGCGCTCGCCACCCAGGGCGCTGGCGCGTTCATTATTACTGGCCACAAAGTGGCGGCTGCGCTCGCCGACATAGAGCCAGCTGATGGCCACCAGCGCGGCCACCAGGGTGAGGATGAGCAGCGGGGTATAGCGCGACGCTTTGGAGCTTGTCATGGTGTTACCTTGTTATTGTTTTGCGGCCGGCGGCTTACAGCAGCTGGAGATTGGCGTACTGCAGCACCAGCCACTTGCTGCCCTCGTCTTCAAAATTGACCTGTACGCGGGCGCTGGCGCCCTGGCCCTCAAAGCTGAGCACGGTGCCGGCGCCAAAAATACTGTGCAGTACCCGCTGGCCCAGTACCATGCCGCAGTCGGCGGCGGCTTGGGCGGCGATATTGCCGCTGGCGAAGCTGCTGGGCCGGGTCACGGTATTGTTAATGCGCACTTCATTGATCAGTTCATTGGGAATTTCGCGAATAAAGCGCGACAGGCTGTTAAAGCTTTCCTGGCCGTGCAGGCGGCGCGACTCGGCGTAGCTTAAAAACAGCTGCTGTTCGGCGCGAGTGATGCCCACATAGGCCAGGCGGCGTTCTTCTTCCAGGCGGCCGGGGTCGTCCATCGACATTTTGTGGGGGAACAGGTTTTCCTCCACGCCGACCATGAACACGATGGGGAATTCCAGCCCCTTGGCCGAGTGCAGGGTCATCAGCTGGACACTGTCCTCGTGCTCGTCGGCCTGCTGGTCGCCGGCGTCCAGTGCCGCGCGGTCGAGAAACTCGCGCAGCAGATCGGCGTCGGGATCTTCGGGGGTAAAGCTGCGGGCGGCGCTCACCAGTTCTTGCAGGTTTTCGATGCGCGCCTGAGCCTTCTCACCTTTTTCCTTTTGGTGAAAGGCAATCAGCCCGCTCTTGTCGATCACCAGATCGACCTGCTCGTCCAGCGACAGCTCGCGGCACTGCTCGGCCAGGTCTTCGACCAGCGACAGAAAGCCGCGCAGGGCATTGCCGGCGCGGGCGCTTAAGGTGCCGTTTTGAATCATCGCCAGCGCCGACTGCCACAGCGACAGCTGGTGGTCGCGGGCGTATTCGCGCAGCATTTCTACAGTGCGATTGCCGATGCCCCGGGTCGGGGTGTTGATCACCCGCTCGACCGCAGTGTCGTCGTCGCGCAGGGCGATCAGCCGCAGATAGGCCAGCGCGTTTTTAATTTCCAGGCGGTCGTAGAAGCGCTGGCCGCCGTAGATGCGGTAGGGCAGGCCGCTGCGAATCAGCGCCTCTTCCAACACCCGCGACTGGGCGTTGCTGCGGTAGAGGATGCCGATATCGGCGCGGCGATAGTCCTGGCGCATCAGCTCGTCGATGCGGTCGGTGACAAAGCGCGCCTCGTCCTGTTCGTTAAAGGCGGCAAACAGGGTGATGGGCTCGCCGTCCTCGCCGCTGGTCCACAGCTCCTTGCCCAGGCGCTGGCTGTTGTTTTTGATCACCGCGTTGGCGGCGTTGAGGATGGTGGCCGTCGACCGGTAGTTTTGCTCCAGGCGAATAATGCGGCTGTCGGCAAAGTCTTTGGAAAACTGCTGGATGTTCTCGATGCGCGCGCCGCGCCAGCCGTAAATCGACTGGTCGTCATCGCCCACCGCGGTGATCGGCATGCCCTTGCCGGCGAGATTGCGCAGCCAGGCGTACTGCACCGCGTTGGTGTCTTGAAACTCGTCGACCAGCACATGCTTGAAGCGCTGCTGGTAGTGGGCCAGTACCGCCGGATTATCGCGCCACAGCTCCAGTGCGCGCAGCAGCAGTTCGGCGAAGTCGATCACCCCCTGCTGTTGGCAGAGCTGCTCGTAGCGGCGGTAGACCTTGAGCATGGTGTGCAGATAAAGGTCGCCGCCGTGGTCGTCGATATGGGCGCTGCGCCGGCCCTCGTCTTTGTGGCCATTGATGAAATAGCAGGACTGGCGCGGCGGCCAGCGCGAGTCGTCCAGTTCCAGTTCGCGGTGGATGCGTTTCATCATCCGCAGCTGGTCGTCGCTGTCGAGGATCTGAAAGTTGTCGGGCAGGCCGGCCTCGCGGACATGGGCCTTGAGTAGCCGATGGGCCAGACCGTGGAAGGTGCCCACCCACATGCCGCCCTGCAAGCTGCTGCCCAGCAGTTCTTCAATACGGCCGCGCATCTCGCGTGCCGCCTTGTTGGTAAAGGTCACCGCCATAATACTGTAGGGCGACAGGCCTTCTACCTTGATCTTCCAGGCGATGCGGTGCACCAGCACGCGGGTTTTACCGCTGCCGGCCCCGGCCAGTACCAGGGTACCGGGGCTGTCGGCGGTGACGGCGTCGCGCTGGGCGTCGTTGAGTTGGTCGAGAATATAAGAGACATCCATAGCCGG
This sequence comes from Spongiibacter sp., assembly GCF_041602295.1. Lineage (GTDB taxonomy): Bacteria > Pseudomonadota > Gammaproteobacteria > Pseudomonadales > Spongiibacteraceae > Spongiibacter. Next base: position 20,968 of record NZ_JBFIGO010000048.1, read on the forward strand.
CTATTCTATCGGGAATGGCGGCGGCTGGCACCGTTGCCGAGTAGTAATCTCGCCGCCGGCCGGCTTGCGTTACAATAGTTCTACAGTTAGCCCGGCAATGCTGCGCCTGTTGCCGTCAGCGGAGAACAGCTTGAAACCCAGAAATATCATTCGCGCCATCGAGACCGGTCGCGAGGCCATGCGCCGCAGTGAGCGCAAGGTGGCCGATTACATCCTCGCCAATCGCCGCGAGGTGATCCATATGCGCATCGTTGATCTGGCCCAGGAGGCCCATGTCAGCGAGCCGACGGTGGTGCGTTTTTGCCGCGCGGTGGGCTGCGACGGCTTTCAGAATTTTAAAGTGGCGCTGGCCCAGCATGTGGCTCACAGCCCCGAGTACGAGGCCTTTAGCTACAGCGATGACGACAGCGCTCGCCAGTACACCTTCAAGGTCTTTGATTCGACCATGGAGGCCTTGAAGCGGGTGCGTGACAGCATCGAGGTGGAAGCCATCGAAAAAGCGGTGCAATTGCTGGGCAATGCCCGGCGGGTGGAGTTCTATGGCTTTGGCGCCTCGGCGGCGGTGGCCAGCGACGCCCAGCACAATTTTTTCCGCCTGCAGATCAGTGCCAGCGTTTACGCCGACC
>NZ_JBFIGO010000049.1:0-21302 GCF_041602295.1 Spongiibacter sp.
AAGGTCATCGCAAAGCGGTCGCGCTCGAACACCATATTGAGCATGATGCGGTTCCAGCTGCGCGATAGCGGTTCGCTGCGGCCATTGGACTGGTGGTTGAAAATTAACTGGTTGCCGACATTGCGAATGCCCTGCCACTGCCAGTTATTGGCATAGCTGAGGATCAACTCGGGCTCGTGGTTGGTTTCGCGAAACGGCGCTGAAAATTCCTTGTTGTAGGCCTGCCAAAATGAACGGTTGGTATAGGCGCCGCTCAGGGTGCCGTCGCCGAGGATGCCGCGGGCGATATGGACCTTGACGCTCAATTGGAACTCCACCTCGGTACTGTCCAGCTCATCTTTGCCGATGGGGAGCCCCGAGGGGGCGTCGGAACTGTCGTCGCGCCAGGATAGCGGCAGCAGGTAATTGATACGGTGGGGAGTGAGCACAAAGGGGTTGTTGTTCGCGAAGTCCTCCAGGGCGACGCGCTCTTCCACCACGCCGCCGCCATTGCTGCGCAGTTGTTGTTCCGCCTCGGTGGGGTCGCGCAGCCGCTGCTGGCACTGGGCGCGCAGCTCGCCAAGGGTGGCGGTGTCGGCGGCGCTTTGGCTGGCCAGCGATAAACATCTCGCCATGCTCTGGGGCCCGTCATTCGGGGCTTCGCTGGGGGTGGCCAAGGCCTGAGTGGCGGTGGCTAGAAGCAGTGTAAACAGGCTGCGAAGCGAAATCATGGGCTGGCTGGCTCAGTTGATGGTGGAGGTGGCGCCGGTGTTGCTGACATAATAAGTTTTCCATCGGGCGTGCACTAGCCGTTGCGATGGCTTTTCTGTTGGTGACTGCGCTGCGGCACCTTTTGCCATAAGCCGGGTCTGCATAGCTATGAGAATCTTGTTTACCATCTTTATTTTGGCGCCCATCCTGGAGATGTGGCTATTGATTGAAGTCGGCGGCCTGATCGGCGCCTTGCCGACCATTGGCTGTGTGTTGCTGACGGCGATGATCGGCGCCGCGCTGCTGCGCCAGCAGGGCCTGTCGACCCTGCTGAGCGCGCGTCAGCGTATGGAGCAGGGCCAGGTGCCGGCCCGGGAGCTTATCGCCGGCCTGCTGTTGGCGGTGGGCGGGGCACTGCTGCTGACACCGGGCTTTATCACCGATGCGGTGGGCTTTGTCTGCCTGATCAGGCCGCTGCGCGAGGCGCTGATCGACGAGTTGCTGCGCCGCGGCGTGATGCAGGTGCAGGGCGGGACGTTTACCGCCGGCAGCGGTCCTCAGCCGTTTGGCCAGCGCCCCGATGAGCCGCGGGATTCGGGCAATATCACCATTGATGGCGAGTACCGCAAAGAAGAGTAAATTTTTTTACTTGCTTGCCCTTGAAAACCATTTCTCCGCCCCCAACTACCTGAACAGCCCACGGTGACTGACCCAGCTGGTCTGCCCGATGGGAAACCTAATGCATCCCGATCTTGGCGAAAGGGAGGTCATGGCGCGGTATTGGCCGCGTTGTGATGCCGGAAAATCCGGTCAAATAAAAATCTGTTCATTGGTTTAATGGAGATTGATCAAGATGAAAATTCGTCCTTTATACGACCGTGTAGTGGTTCGTCGTAGCGAAGAAGAGCAGACCAGTGCCGGTGGTATCGTTCTGCCCGGCTCTGCTAAAGAGAAGCCGAACCAGGGTGAAGTTTTGGCCGTGGGCGAAGGCAAACTGCTGGAAAGCGGTGAGCTGCGTCCGGTGGGCGTTAAGGTTGGCGATCGCGTGATCTTCGGTCAGTACTCGGGCAGCACTGTAAAAGTGGATGGCGAAGAGCTGATTGTGCTTGGTGAGTCTGAAATCTTCGGCGTTGTTGAAGGCTAATTTCAACAACTCAATTGAATCAACGAATTAGTAAAAGGTAAGACGATCATGGCTAAAGACGTAGTATTTGGTAATGAAGCCCGCCTGCGCATGGTGGCTGGTGTTAACACTCTGGCAAACGCAGTAAAAGTCACACTGGGTCCCAAGGGCCGCAATGTGGTTCTGGATAAGTCCTTCGGCGCGCCCACTGTCACTAAAGACGGTGTTTCTGTGGCCAAGGAAATCGAGCTGGAAGACAAGCTGGAGAACATGGGCGCACAAATGGTGAAAGAAGTTGCCTCTAAAGCGTCTGACGACGCGGGCGACGGTACCACCACTGCCACAGTTCTGGCTCAGGCCATTGTTAACGAAGGCCTGAAAGCGGTTGCCGCTGGCATGAACCCGATGGACCTGAAGCGCGGTATCGACAAAGCCGTTGCCGCAGCCGTTGAAGAAGTGAAGAAGCTGTCTATCCCCTGCGCAGACAGCAAGGCGATTTCTCAGGTAGGTACCATCTCTGCCAACAGCGACAGCCACATTGGCGAAATCATTGCTGAAGCCATGGAAAAAGTTGGCAAAGAAGGCGTTATCACCGTTGAAGAAGGCCAGGGCCTGGAAAACGAGCTGGACGTTGTTGAAGGCATGCAGTTCGACCGCGGCTACCTGTCTCCTTACTTCGTAAACAACACTGACAATATGTCTGTTGAGCACGACAGCCCGTTCATTCTGCTGGTCGACAAGAAAATCTCCAACATTCGCGAGCTGCTGCCGCTGCTTGAGCAAGTGGCTAAAGCCAGCCGTCCGCTGGTGATTGTGGCTGAAGACGTTGAAGGCGAAGCTCTTGCGACGCTGGTGGTTAACACTATGCGCGGCATTGTGAAAGTTGCGGCGTGTAAGGCACCGGGCTTCGGCGATCGCCGCAAGGCCATGCTGCAGGACATCGCGGTACTGACTGGCGGTACAGTGATCTCTGAAGAAGTGGGTCTGGATCTGGAGCAAGCCACTCTGGAGCACCTGGGTACTGCCAAGCGCGTCACCATGGACAAAGAAAACACCGTTATCGTTGACGGTGCTGGCGAAGGCTCTGCTATCGAAGCGCGCGTTGCCGAGATCCGCACGCAGATCGAGAACACCAGTTCTGACTACGACCGCGAAAAACTGCAAGAGCGCGTGGCCAAGCTGGCCGGCGGTGTGGCGGTAATCAAGGTTGGCGCAGCCACCGAGATTGAGATGAAAGAGAAGAAGGCCCGCGTTGAAGACGCCCTGCACGCCACCCGTGCTGCGGTTGAAGAAGGCGTGGTTCCTGGCGGCGGTGTGGCGCTGGTGCGTGCCATCAGCAACCTGTCTGCGGTTGAAGGCGAGAACGAAGACCAGCTGGCCGGTATCAATGCCGCACTGCGCGCGATGGAAGCGCCGCTGCGTCAGATCGTGACCAACGCTGGCGACGAAGCCTCTGTAGTGCTGGACAAAGTGCGTTCAGGCGAAGGTAACTTCGGTTACAACGCTGGCAATGGCACCTACGGCGACATGATGGAAATGGGTATCCTCGATCCCGCTAAAGTTACCCGTACTGCGCTGCAGGCGGCAGGCTCTGTGGCTGGTCTGATCATCACGACTGAGTGCATGATCGCTGACGCGCCGAAAGAGGAAGCTGCTGGCGGCATGCCTGATATGGGCGGCATGGGCGGTATGGGCGGCATGGGCGGCATGATGTAAGCCACCCCCCCTCCGTTCTGTGGAAAAGCCCCGCTCTGGCGGGGCTTTTTTTTGCCTGTAGCTCGGTGTCGGTCGCTGAGGCTGTGGGGTGGTTGGATGATTGATTCGTTCGCGTTTGGCCGTGGCGCGGCGCCCCCCGCAGGCCTTATACTGGCCGGCTCAAGCCCGCGCTGCGGGCTTTTTCTGTTGTTATTGTGGTGGATTATCTTTGCAGCTGTCATCTGTAGTGCCCTGGGGCCGATCGCTGGCCGAATATCGGGCGATGTTTGCCCTGAGCGACGAAGATCTTGAGGGCCTGATTTTAGGCTGCGGCGACGGCGCGGCCAGTTTTAACGCAGAACTCAGTGCTCGGGGTGGCCGTGTGCTGTCGGTGGACCCCATCTACCAGTTTAGTGCCGCAGAGATTCAGCAGCGGATACGTCAGGTGTACCCGGGTATGCTCAGCCAGTTGGCGCGGCGCGCCGATCAGTATCTCTGGCGTCACTTTCACGACCCCGGTCACCTCGGCTCGGTGCGGATGTCGGCGATGAACCGTTTTCTCGAAGACTACCCGGTAGGCAGCCAGCAGGGTCGCTATATTGACGCCAGTGTGCCCGAGCTGCCCTGTTTTGACCGCGAGTATGACTTGGCGCTGTGCTCCCACCTACTGTTCGTATACAGCGAACAAATCGACCTGGATGCCCATATTTCCGCGATCAGCGAGCTGTGCCGGGTGGCGCGCGAGGTGCGCATTTATCCCTTGGTGGCCGAGGATGGCCGGCCGTCGGCGCACTTGCCCGCGGTGATTCGCCATTTGGCCACGCAGGGTTTAGAGCTGGGCATGCAGCGGGTGGACTATCAGTTTCAGAAGGGCGCTTGCGATATGTTGTGGATTAAATCGCCGGAGGCAACTGCCAGTGATATCAGCGAGTGATTTGCCCGCCACCGTTGCGCTGAGTGACAGTCGCGAAGAGTATGGCAGTGCTGAGGCCCTGCCACTGCTGGTGGTGGAGAGTGAGCGCTGCCGGGCGGTGCTGGCCTTGCAGGGGGCGCAGCTATTGTCCTTCGTCCCTAGAGGCGATGCCGATTGGCTGTGGTTAAGCCCCAAGGTGACGTTTACTCCGGGGGCGGCGATTCGCGGTGGTATTCCGCTGTGTCTGCCCTGGTTTGGGGTTAATCGCCGCCAGCCGGCGCTGCCCAAACACGGCTGGTTGCGCCAGCGCGACTGGACCCTGTTAGCCGCCGAGCAGCGTGATAACGGCGACTGCCTGTTGCGCCTTGGCACGTCGGCAACGGCGGCAGAGCAGCGCGACTTCCCCTGGGTCTATGATGTGGAAGTCAGTTTTCGTCTGGGTGCAGAACTGCATTGCGAGCTGACGGTGTACAACCGCAGCCGCGAGGTGATGCCGCTGAGCTTGGCCATGCACAGTTATTTTGCTGCCGACCTCGAGCGCGCGGCAGTGACCGGCCTGGCGGCTGGCCGTTTCCTGGACAACACCGAGGGGCTGGCCGCGGGCCAGTTAGAAGGGCCGCAGACCTTTGCCGGTGAAATCGATCGGGTGTTTGAAGGTGTCGGCGAGCGGCAGCAGCTGGAAACCGGCAGCGGGGCGCTGACGGTCGCCGGGCAGGGCTGCGATACGGTGATTATCTGGAATCCCGGCGCCGCGCTGGCGAGCGAGATCGCCGATATTGGTGAGCACTATCGCGACTATGTTTGCCTGGAGCGGGGCATGGCCTTTGCCGACGAGTTGGGGCTGGCACCGGGGGCTTGTCACCGTGCGCAGCTGCACATTTTTCGCTAGTCTTAAGGCGGGCATGCTGAGTGAGTATAGGTAAATGTCCTTATTCAGTTTCAGTTAATGCGCGGTCAGTAGAATAATGACTGAAGATCAAGCCGCAATGGTTTCACGATAACGAGGAGAATGTATGCGTACCCAAATGATGTTTGTCGCGCTACTGTCGGTACTGATGGCCGCTTGTAGTAGCACCACTAACTATCAGCCAGCGGAAAAGCGCGGTGGTTATGGCTATACCGAAACGGCCTTGGGTAAGGAGCGCTACCGCGTTACGTTTACCGGCAATTCGGTGACTGATAAAGAAACGGTCAATGACTACGCCTTGCTGCGCGCCGCAGAACTGACCCTGCAAGAAGGTTACGACTGGTTTCAGTTGGTGAATCGCGACAATGAGAGCAAGAGTCGCACCAGCAATAGTATTTCTGCGGTGAATGAGTTTGGTGGTAGCACGACGGTTTACCGCCGCTGCGGCCTGCTGAGCTGCGATACGGTGGTGGCACAAACTCCGGGTCGTTTAAGTGGTGGCGTGTCGACCTCGACGACCCGCACCTCTTATCAGGCATCGCTGGAGATTAAAATGGGTAAGGACCCGATGCCCGACGCTGCAGAGGCTTACAATGCTCAGGAATTGGCGTCTACCCTGCGTCGCTGGATGGGCAATAACCAGCCGAAGTAAGCGAGCAACGTATTGCGATGTGGTAACAAGCCGGGCGAAAGCCCGGCTTTTTTGTGCGCGCTAGTGAATAATGCCACCTGACTAGAGACTGAGGGGAGAGTATGGCTGAGAAAGTGGTGGTGATGGGCGCCAGCCCCAAGCCAGATCGTTACTCGCACAAGGCGGTGGTGATGCTCGCCGAGTACGGCCATCAGGTGATTCCGGTGAACCCCTATCACTCTGAGGTGGCCGGCATCCGCTGCGCGCCATCGCTGGCGGCGATAACGGCGCCGGTCGATACGGTCAGTGTGTATATGCGCGCTGAGTTACTGGCCCCGCAGCTGCCGGAGCTGCTGGCGCTGGCGCCGCGGCGGATCATTTTCAATCCGGGCAGTGAAGGCGAGGCGCTGATGGAGCAGCTGCGCCGGGCGGGTATTGTGTGCGAGGAGGCCTGCACGCTGGTGCTGTTGCGTACCCAGCAGTTCTGATCGTGGGCTGGAGCCGTTGGCAACGCCAAATATACTACGCAATAAAAAAGGGAGCCTAGGCTCCCTTTTTGTTTCAGTGCTGTTTTGCTTCAGTGCTGCGGCTTACACAAACTGGAGCAGTGCGACCATGGCCAGTGCCAGGGCGATGCTGCAGTGCACCACGCCTTTGACGGTGGTCATTGGCCCGGTTTTGCCGAAGATCGCGTTGATTTCCAGCAGAGCGATCAGCCCCAGACAAATCCACAGACCGAGGCTGAAGCCGCCGGTGGCGGTTTTACCGACTTCGGCCAGCGCCGCGTTGCCCGAGCCGTGGAAGCTGCCCAGCATGCCGATCAGCATGGGTGCAGAGAACAAGGTGTTGGTGCGCGATGCCAGGCCGGCTTTTGGTGCGGCTTTGGCGGCGTCGCCGGGGGTGATGCCGCAGACAATTTTCTGGTTGGGCCAGATGATCAGCCAGACGTTGAGGAACATCAGGGTGCCCATCAGCGCGCCAATGATAATGTAGCCGTTGAGGCCGCGGCTCATGGTGAAGTGCAGCAATGCCAGACCGGTCAGGAAGGTGAACATGGCGCCCCAGCGGAACCACCACAGTGCGCGTGGCGCCAGCTTTTGCACGGCGTCGGCTTTGGCTGAAGGCTCAGCTTCTTTGAAGTACTCGGTCTGTACGAAATTGAAGTAGTACAGCAGGCCGATCCAGGCAATGCCAAACAGCACGTGCAGCCAGCGCAGCGCCAAGTCGGCAGAAATAAATGCGTCCATAAAACCCCTCTCTTATCTTGTTGTCTGTTTTACTTGTAGTTTCGGGTCTCGCGGACTCTGCGTTCCCCGGGCAGCGCCCAGTATAGCAAAGCCGTCGCCACAGCACAGAGAATCTCATTGTACTGTGCGGCAATACTGGAGGCCGGCGAGGCAGGAGTTCATAATGCGCTGTCGGCACTTTGACGGGCTGCTGCTTTTGCGGTGAACTGGGTAATAATCATTATTGGAATGTTGAATTGTGAGTAACGAGAAACAAGAACCGCGCTTTTCTATCGCTGTAGACGAAGACGATATTGCTCACCGCGCTGCCAGCGGTGCTGCTGAGTTGCCAAAGGCGAATGCCGGTGGTGGGGGATTTGTCCTGTTTCTGCTTACCTTGCTGGTGGTGGCATTGGCCGCCGCAGCGTATTACTTGTTTGAACAATTGACGGCGACACAGGGCCAGTTAAAGCAGGCCCAGCAGCGCCTCGATGTGCTGGAGCAGCGGCTGTCGTCGGCCGATGAAAGCCTGGAGGCCAATAGCGTGACCACGGCGGTCAAGCTCAAGGAGTTGGACAGCGAGGTGCGCAAGCTCTGGGATAATGTCTGGAAAAAGCAGAAAGAGGAGTTGGCTGAGCACGAGGTGCAGCTGGGCAAGAACGAAAAACGGCTGGTGGCGCTGGAAAGCCAGCATAAGTCGCTGGATGGGCAACTGAAAAAGGCCCTGCAGGGCTACGGCGCCGATCGCGAGGCGCTAACGTCGATGTCGGGTAAGTTGGATCGGGTGATCGCCCAGGCTGAGGTAAACCGCAAAACCCTACTGGAAGTGAACAAAAAATTGACCGATGGCGGCAGTCTGGATGCCCGGGTGAGCGCGATGGAGCGGCGTCAGGGGCAGAGCGAGGAGTGGCTGGATTCGGTCAATGCCTTCCGCCGCCAGGTGAATCGCGACATTGAGGCCCTGCGCCAGACCGTTACCCAATACCACAGCGGTAGTCCACAGCCCCGCTGACGGCGGCGGCGGGGCTGGTGTATACTACGGCGCCGATTACCGCTGCGTTGGCTCTAGGCTCGCGCACTGGATAGCGGCCGACTGCGGGTCGGCCGCCGCGCTCCGGCGCCCAAACCCCAACGCTACTACTGGCCCGAGGACTTCGCCACATGACTGTTATCCGCCAAGATGACCTGATCCAGAGCGTCGCTGACGCACTGCAATATATTTCCTACTACCACCCGGTTGATTTTATCAAGGCGGTCGACGAGGCCTATCAGCGCGAGCAAAACCCGGCGGCGAAAGACGCCATGGCGCAAATCCTGATTAATTCGCGGATGTGTGCCGAGGGCAAGCGCCCGATCTGTCAGGACACCGGCATCGTGACGGTGTTTCTGACCGTGGGGATGAATGTGCAGTGGGACGCCGAGATGTCAGTGACTGATATGGTCAACGAAGGCGTGCGCCGCGCCTACAACCTGCCGGACAATGTCCTGCGCGCCTCCATCCTCGACGACCCCGACGGTGCTCGCACCAACACCAAAGACAACACCCCAGCGGTGATTCACTATGAAATCGTACCCGGTGACACCGTTGAGGTACATGTGGCGGCCAAGGGCGGCGGCAGCGAGGCCAAATCTAAGTTCGCCATGCTCAACCCCTCTGACTCGGTGGTCGACTGGGTGCTGAAAATGGTGCCGACCATGGGCGCCGGCTGGTGTCCGCCGGGCATGCTGGGTATCGGCATTGGCGGCACGGCGGAAAAAGCCATGCTGCTGGCTAAAGAAGCCCTGCTCGATCCTATCGATATTCACGATTTGCAAAAGCGCGGCGCGGCTAGCCGCAGTGAAGAACTGCGCCTAGAGCTGTTTGAGAAAGTGAACCAGCTGGGCATTGGTGCCCAGGGCCTCGGCGGTTTGACCACCGTGCTGGACGTGAAGGTTAAAGACTATCCCACCCACGCGGCGAACAAGGCGATTGCGCTGATTCCCAACTGCGCGGCTACCCGCCACGCTCACTTTACGCTGGACGGCAGTGGCGCGGTCGCTCTGACACCCCCGAAGCTGGAAGACTGGCCGGAAGTGACCCGCGAAACCGGCGACAATGTGAAGCGTGTGAATCTCGACACGGTAACCGCGGAAGAGATCAAAACTTGGAAGCCCGGTGACACCCTGCTGCTCAATGGCAAAATGCTCACTGGCCGCGACGCCGCCCACAAGAAAATGGTCGATATGTTGGCCAAGGGCGAGTCCCTGCCGGTTGACCTGAAAGGCCGCTTTATCTACTACGTGGGCCCGGTAGACCCGGTGCGCGAAGAAGTGGTTGGCCCCGCTGGCCCGACGACGGCGACCCGTATGGATAAATTTACCCGCACCATGCTGGCCGAAACGGGCCTGATGGGCATGATTGGTAAGTCCGAGCGCGGCGATGTGGCCATTGAGGCGATCAAGGAATTTGAAGCGGTGTACCTGATGGCGACCGGCGGCGCGGCCTACTTGGTGGCCCAGGCGATCAAGAAGTCGGAGGTGGTTGCCTTCCCCGAACTGGGAATGGAGGCGATTTACGAGTTTACCGTGGAAGATATGCCGGTAACTGTGGCCGTGGACACCCAGGGGGAGTCGGTACACAAAACCGGCCCGCAGATCTGGAAGGCCAAAATCGAGGCTGAAAACATCAACGTGGCATAACACGACGGGGGCGAGGCCCCCGTTTTTCATTGTTGGGCACCGTTTACCGCAGGATATCCATGAGCGAGACGTTTTACTGGCACGACTACGAAACCTGGGGCACGGTGCCGGCCCTGGATCGGCCCTCGCAGTTTGCCGGGGTGCGCACCGACGCCGAGCTGAATATTATCGGCGAGCCGCTGGTGCAGTTTTGCCGGCCGACACCGGATTACCTGCCCAACCCCGAGGCCTGTCTGGTGACCGGGATTACCCCCCAGCAGGCGCTGGAAGAGGGTATCTGCGAGGCGGAATTTGTCGCCAATATCCACGCCGAGCTGGCCCAGCCCGGCACCTGCACGGTGGGCTATAACAGCATTCGCTTTGACGACGAAGTGACGCGCTACGCCCTGTACCGCAACTTTTATGACCCCTATGCCCGCGAGTGGCAAAACGGCAATTCGCGCTGGGACTTAATCGACGTGGTACGACTGTGTTACGCCCTGCGCCCCGACGGCATTAATTGGCCGCGCCGCGAGGATGGCAGCCCCAGTTTTCGCCTAGAAGAGTTGACTGCCGCCAACGGCCTGAGCCACGAATCGGCCCACGATGCCCTGTCCGATGTGCTGGCGACGATTGATCTGGCGCGGTTGATTCGCCAAGTTCAGCCCAAGCTCTACGACTACGCCCTGAGCCTGCGCAATAAACGCACGGTAGCGGCGATGCTCAACACCGACAGCCAGGTGCCGGTGCTGCATGTTTCCGGACGTATTCCGGCCGCGCGCGGCTGCTCGGCGTTGATGATGCCGCTGGCGCCGCACCCGGTGAACAAAAACAGTGTGATTGTCTACGACCTCAGCGTCGATCCGCAGCCGCTGATTGAGCTGGGCGTTGAAGAGGTGGCGCGCCGGGTGTTCAGTTCGGCGGCCGAGTTGGGCGAAGCTACCCCGCGGATTCCCCTCAAGGAAATTCACCTCAATCGCGCGCCGATTGTCGCCACCGCCAAGCTGGTGGACGAGGCCAGCGCCGAGCGCCTGCAGATTAATTTGGACCAGTGTCGTCGCCACTGGGTGATGCTGCGCAAGGCCGGCGACTTGGGTGCCAAGTTGCAGGGCCTGTTTGCGCAGCGCGAGTTTGTCGACAATCCCGACCCGGATACCCAGTTGTATGGCGGCGGCTTTTTCAGCGATGGCGACCGCCGACAGATGGATCAGCTGCGCAGCTTGACGCCCGAGGCACTGGCCGTACAGCCCTTCAAGTTTAACGATACGCGCCTGCCGGAGTTGTTGTGGCGCTATCGGGCGCGCAATTTTCCGCAGACCCTGTCGGAGCAGGAGCGCCAGCGCTGGTTTAGCTTCTGCAAGCAGCGCCTGCGCCAGCCCGCAGCTCAGCTTCACGGTTTTGACAGTTTCCGCCAGCGGCTGACCGAACTGGCAGCAAGCGCCACGAATGATTTCCAGCAGCATATTTTGCAGGAGCTTCACGACTACGCCGATGCCCTGGAGAACGAGGGGCTTTGAGCAACTGGTGGGTGTATATGGTGCGCTGTCAAAGCGGCCGCCTGTATACCGGTATTACCACCGATACTGCCCGTCGCTTTCGCGAGCACTGCGGTGAGGGCGGTCGCGGCGCGCGGTTTTTTCGCAGCGACCCGGCCGAGGCCATGGTCTACACCGAGCCGGCTGACAATCGCTCGCAGGCGTCGCGGCGCGAGGCGGCGATTAAAAAATTATCACGGCCGCAAAAGTTGGCGTTGATCGCCGCGGCGCTTTCACCGCCGCTCGATCCGAGCAATAATGCGCGCCCAAAAGGGGAGCCAAATGACTGATCAATCCGGCGCTGAGCGCGGCGTGGCAAAATTGGGCGTGTTAAAGGCGATGGCCGGCTTTCTTAAGCCCTACCGCCTGCAGGTTTTTGGTGCCAGCATTGCGCTGATCTGTACCGCCGCCATCACCCTGTCTATTGGTCAGGGCCTGCGCATGCTGGTTGATCAGGGCTTTTCCAGCCATGCCAATGAGGCGGCGCTGAATCAGGCGCTGCTGTTGTTTTTTGCCATGGTGCTGCTGCTGGCCGCCGGCACCTTTATTCGTTTTTATCTGGTGTCGTGGATTGGTGAGCGGGTCAGTGCCGATCTGCGCAAGGCGGTATTTGCCCACGTGGTGACCCTGCACCCCGGATTTTTCGAGAGCCAGCTCAGCGGTGATATCCAGTCGCGGATCACCACTGATACCAGCTTGCTGCAAACGGTGATCGGCTCGTCGGTGTCGATTGCGCTGCGCAATGCGCTGATGTTTATCGGCGGGCTGATCTGGCTGTTTATCAGCAACCCCAAACTCACCGCCATGGTGATGCTCAGCGTGCCGCTGGTGATTGTGCCAATCCTGGTGTTTGGCCGCCGGGTGCGCAGCCTGTCGCGCAGCAGTCAGGACAAGATTGCCAGCGTCGGCAGTTTTGTCGGCGAGGCGGTCAAGAACATCAAGCTGTTGCAGGCCTTTAACCATCAGACTCTCGATCGCAAAAGCTTTGAGGGCCATGTCGAGGTGGCCTTCGACGTGGCGATTGTGCGCATTCGCCAGCGCGCCTGGCTGTCGACCACGGTGATTGTGCTGGTATTGGGCGCGGTGACCGGCATGCTGTGGGTGGGCGGTCACGACGTGTTGGCGGGCCGTATCAGCGGCGGTGAGCTGGCGGCGTTTATCTTTTATGCAGTTATGGTAGCCGCCTCGGTGGGCGCCATCTCTGAAGTCTACGGCGATTTGCAGCGCGCTGCCGGCGCCACCGAGCGCTTGTTGGAATTGCTTGCCGCTGAAAACCGCATTTTGCCGCCGGCCCAGCCGGTGGCACTGCCACAGCCGGCGCGGGGTGAAATTGCCTTTGAAGACGTCAGCTTTGCCTATGCCTCGCGCCCCGATCACCCGGCCATCAAGGGCTTGACCTTGGCGATACCGGCCGGCAGCAGCCTGGCCTTGGTGGGCAGCTCCGGGGCGGGCAAGTCGACTCTTATCGACCTGCTGCTGCGGTTTTACGATGTCGGCAGCGGCGCGATCCGCTTTGATGGTATCGATATTCGCGATCTCGACCCGCAGGATTTACGCGCGCAAATCGCCATGGTGCCCCAGCAGCCGGTGCTGTTCACCGGCACCGTGGCCGACAATATTCGCTATGGCCGCCCCTCCGCCAGCGATGAGGAGTTAATCGAGGCCGCCAGAGCGGCGTTTGCCGAAGATTTTATCCAGCGCCTGCCCGACGGTTACGACAGCTTTGTCGGCGAGGGTGGGGTGCGTCTGTCGGGCGGCCAGCGCCAGCGCATTGCCATTGCCCGGGCGATTTTGGCCGACCCGAAATTGCTGTTGTTGGATGAGGCGACCAGTGCCCTGGATGCCGAGAGCGAGTACCAGGTGCAGCAGGCGCTGGAAAGATTGATGGAAGGTCGCACCACGGTGGTCATTGCCCACCGCCTGGCGACGGTGATTAATGTCGATCGCATTGCGGTGCTGGATCACGGCGAGTTGGTGGCCAGCGGCCGCCACGGCGAGTTGCTCACGCAGTCGCCCCTGTATGCGCGCTGGGCCAGCTTGCAGTTTGACGATGCCAATACACAGGCGGCGCTGGCCGCGGAATAGGAGAGAGCAGTGTTGAAATTTGCCGGTAGTCATATTCTCTCTGTAGGACAGTTTGAACGCGAGGACATCGAACGGGTGTTTGGCGTGGCTGATCGCATGGTGCCCTATGCCCAGCGGCAGCGGGTAACGCGGGTGCTGGACGGCGCGATTCTGGGCAATATGTTTTTTGAACCGTCAACGCGCACGCGGGTCAGTTTCGGCTGCGCCTTTAACCTGCTGGGCGGCGAGGTGCGTGAAACCACCGGTTTTGAAAGCTCGGCGATTGCCAAGGGCGAGTCGCTGTACGACACCGCGCGGGTGCTGAGCGGCTACAGCGATGTGATTGTTATGCGCCATCCGGCCTCGGGCTCGGTGGCGGAATTTGCCGCCGCCAGCCGGGTGCCGGTGATCAATGGCGGCGACGGTGCCAACGAGCATCCCAGTCAGGCACTGCTGGACCTGTACACCATCCGTAAAGAGTTGCGTCACCAGGGGCGCAGTGATCTGGACGGTCTGCGCATCGCCATGATCGGCGATTTGAAATACGGCCGCACGGTGCATTCGCTGTGCAAGTTGCTGAGCCTGTACCGCAATGTCCATGTGGTGCTGATTTCGCCCGACGAGCTGCGCATGCCCGGCGATATTGTCGACACGCTGCGCAGCGCCGGCCATACCGTCACCGAGTCGGATGTGCTGGAGGGCAGTTTGGCCAAGGTGGATATTGCCTACTCGACCCGCATTCAGGAGGAGCGCTTTGCCAGCAAGGCCGATGCCGACCTGTATCGGGGCCGCTACCGCCTGAATCAGGCGATCTATACCCGCTATTGCGAGCCCAATACCGTCATTATGCACCCGCTACCCCGGGACTCTCGCCAAGAGGCCAACGAGCTGGACAACGACTTGAACGACAACCCCAATCTGGCGATTTTCCGCCAGGCCGACAACGGCGTGCTGGTGCGCATGGCGCTGTTCGCGCTGATGCTGGATGTGGTCGATCAGGTCGATAAGTCGGCACGCGATGTGAACTGGTATACCGAAAGGCGTTTTTAATGGCGAATTTCGATCGCGACGATGTCGAGTTGCTGGCCAGCGAGACGGCTTGGCAGGGCTTTTTTGAAGTGCGCAGGCTCACCCTGCGCCACCGCCTGTTCGCCGGGGGCTGGAACCAGCCGATCAAACGCGAGCTGTTTGTGCGCGGCGCGGCGGTGGGGCTGCTGCCCTACGACCCGCAGCGCGATGAGATTTTGCTGGTAGAGCAGTTTCGCGTCGGCGCACTGGGGCGCGAGACCTCGCCGTGGCTGCTGGAGTTGGTGGCTGGCATTATCGACAGCGATGAATCTCCCCAGCAGGTGGCGCGCCGCGAGGCGCTAGAAGAAGCCGATTTGCAGGTGGCGGCAATGGAGCCGGTGGCCGAGTATTACTCGTCACCCGGCGGCAGCGACGAGTATTTTTATTTGTACTGCGGCCGCTGCCAGCTGCGCGGTGCCGGTGGCCTGCACGGCCTGCCCGGTGAGGGTGAGGATATTCGCGCCCGTGTTTACCCCTTTGCCGAGGCGATGCAGATGCTCGACGGCGGCAAAATCACCAATGCTCACAGTCTGATCGCCTTGCACTGGTTGCGCCAGCATCGCAGCCGTTTGCGCGAGGCCTGGCAGTGAGCGAGGTCAATACCGGCCGGGGCCGGGGTCTGCTGCGCTCCAGTCTGGTGGTAGGCGCGATGACCATGTTGTCGCGGGTGATGGGTTTGATTCGCGATGTGGTGATCGCCGTGGTGCTGGGCGCCACCGCCAATGCCGATGCCTTTTTTGTGGCGTTTAAAATCCCCAACTTCCTGCGCCGCCTGTTCGCCGAGGGCGCCTTTGCCCAGGCCTTTGTGCCGGTGCTGTCGGAGTACCGCGAGGCCGGCGACCGGGCGGCGGTGCAGCTGTTGCTCAATCGCGTGGTCGGGGCGCTGGGCGGTGTATTGCTGTGTATTACCGTGGTGGCGGTAGTGGCCGCGCCGCTGGTGGCCACGGTGTTTGCGCCGGGCTTTCGCGGCGATCCGCTGAAGTTTCAGCTGACCACGGAGATGATTCGCATCACGTTTCCGTATTTGATGCTGATTTCGCTGACCGGTTTTGCCGGCGCGGTGCTCAATAGCTACGGTCGCTTTGCGGTGCCGGCGTTTACCCCGGTGCTGCTCAATATCTGCCTGATTACTGCGGCCGTGGTGGCGGCGCCGCATTTTGCCGAGCCGGCGATGGCGCTGGCCTGGGGCGTGCTTATGGCGGGCTGCGTGCAGCTGCTGTTCCAGCTGCCGTTTTTACAGCGTTTGCACTTGCTCCCCCGGCCGCAGTGGCAGTGGGGTGACGAGGGTGTGCAGCGCATTGTGCAGCTGATGATTCCGGCGATGTTCGGGGTGTCGGTTAGTCAGATCAATCTGCTGCTGGATACGGTGCTGGCGTCGTTTCTGCCCACCGGCAGCATCTCCTGGCTGTACTATTCCGACCGTTTGGTGGAATTGCCGCTGGGGGTATTTGCCATTGCCATTGCCACGGTGATTCTGCCCAGCTTGTCGCGCCAGCGCGCCAGTGGCGACGGCCAGGCCTTTTCCCACACCCTGGACTGGGCACTGCGCGGCGTGCTGCTGATGGCGGTGCCGGCGGCCGTGGCGCTGTTGATTTTGGCCGAGCCGATTCTGATTACGCTGTTTCAGTACGGTGAGTTGCAGAGCCGCGATGTGGCGATGGCGGCGCTGAGTCTGCGCGCCTACACCTTGGGCCTGATTGCCTTTATGTTGATCAAGGTGCTGGCGCCGGGCTTTTTTGCCTGCCAGGACACCCGCACCCCGGTGCGCATTGGCATTTACGCGATGGCGGCGAATATGGTCTTCAATATTGCCCTGGTGATTCCCCTGCACTACTACTGGCAGATCGGCCATGTCGGGCTGGCGCTGGCAACTGCAGCCTCGGCTTGGCTCAATGCCATGCTGCTGCTGCGCGGTTTGCTGGCGCGCGAGGTCTACCAGCCCGCCAGTGACTGGCTGCGCTACAGCGTGCAGCTGTTGTTGCCGGTGCTGCTGATGTCGGCACTGCTGCTGGCGGCCCGTTACTGGGTTGGCGATTGGCTGCTGTGGTCGGCGTGGCAGCGGGCGACGGTGCTGTTGAGTATCTGCGGGCTGGGCGGTGGCGCCTATCTGCTGGGGCTGTATGCCATGGGTTTGCGCTTGCGCGATTTTCGCGGCGGGCCGAGCCTCAGCCATTAAGACGTTTTTGTCGGGCGACTGAGTAAGTTATAATCAGCCGCTTTATCACTGCTCTGAGCAGGGAGCGCATGCAGCGCGGCTATCCCGGTGACGAGTGCGGACATGGGGTCGGCCACAGGCATGGAGTTAATCCGCGGATTTCACAATTTCCGCCTGCGACATCGCGGCTGCGTCGCCACGATAGGTGCCTTTGACGGCGTGCATCGCGGGCATCAGGCAGTGCTGCGCCAGTTGCTGGAAAAAAGCCGGGAATACGGCCTGCCGTCGACGGTGGTGGTATTCGAGCCGCTGCCACGGGAGTTTCTGTCGCCCGATGCGGCGCCGCCGCGGCTGATGTCGTTTCGCGAAAAGTTTGAAGCCATTCGCGAGCTGGGTATCGACCGGGTGGTGCGCATTCGCTTTACCGATTCGCTGCGCAATATGAGCGCCGACGAATTTATTACCACGCTGTTTGTTAAGAACCTCGGGGCCAAGTACATCGTGGTCGGCGACGATTTGCGCTTTGGTCGCGACCGCAGCGGTGACTTTGACCTGCTGCGTAAATTCGGTGCCCGGGACGGTTTTGATGTGATGGATACCGCCACCTTGCAGTACGACGGCGAGCGGGTCAGCAGTACGCGCATCCGCGAGGTGTTGGGGCAGGGCGACTTCGCATTGGCGGAGCGCCTGCTGGGGCGGCCCTACAGCATTGCCGGCCGGGTGATTGTCGGCCAACAACTGGGGCGCACCATTGGCGCGCCGACCGCCAATATACAGCTGCGCCGCCTGCGCTCGCCGCTGTCGGGGGTGTTTGCCGTGCAGGTGGCCGGCGTGGGCGATGAGCTGTTGCCGGCCGTGGCCAATGTTGGCGTGCGGCCGACGGTGGGCGACCTGAAAAAAGCCATTTTGGAAGTGCATGTATTGAACTTCAATGGCGATCTGTATCGGCGTAATATTCGCGTGCTTTTTCGCGAAAAACTGCGCAATGAAATCAAATTTGACAGTCTCGATGCCCTGCGTGAACAGATTGCTCGCGATATCGAGCAGGCGCGAAACTATTTCTCCCTTTAACCTGCCCCGAACGCCGGGCCTTTAAGACTAGCTTTTATGAGTGATTACAAGCACACCCTGAATCTGCCGAAGACTGATTTCGCGATGAAGGCGAACCTGTCGCAGCGCGAACCGCAGGCGCTGAAACGCTGGTACGAGGAGGATTACTACGGCCAGATTCGCCGCGCCCGCGCCGGTCGCGAGCAGTTTATATTGCACGATGGCCCGCCCTACGCCAACGGCGATATTCATATTGGCCATGCGGTGAATAAGATTCTGAAAGACATGATCGTCAAGTCGCGCACCATCAGCGGCTACGACGCGCCCTATGTACCGGGTTGGGACTGTCACGGCCTGCCGATTGAATTAAACGTTGAGAAAAAAGTCGGCAAGGCCGGCCACAAAGTCGACGCGGCGACTTTTCGGCAGAAGTGCCGCGACTACGCCAACAAACAGGTGGATGGTCAGCGCGAAGATTTCAAGCGTCTCGGTGTGCTGGGCGACTGGGATAAGCCCTATTTGACAATGAGCTTCGATTTCGAGGCCAATATCATTCGCGCGCTGGGCAAAATTGTCGACAACGGTCATCTGCACAAGGGCTTTAAGCCGGTGCACTGGTGCATGGACTGCGGTTCGGCGCTGGCTGAGGCCGAGGTTGAGTACAAGGACAAAACCTCGCCGGCCATCGATGTGCTGTTTGCGGTGGTTGACGAGGCCGAGGCGCGCCAGCGCTGCGGCTTGCCGGCCGATGTCGCCGGGCAGATGAACCTGGCGATCTGGACTACCACGCCGTGGACGATTCCGGCCAATATGGCGGTGTGTCTGCACGCCGAGCTGGATTATGTGTGGCTGGCCTATCAGCGCGACGGCAAGGCCGAGCTGCTGTTGTTGGCCGAGGCGTTGCACGAGTCGGTCATGAAGCGCGCCGGCATCGACGATTTTGCTGTGGTCGGCCGCTGCAAGGGCGCCGCCCTTGAGCATCTGCCGTTGCAGCACCCGCTGTACAGCCGCCAGGTGCCGGTCATTTTGGGTGAGCACGTTACCACCGAGGCCGGTACCGGCGCGGTGCATACTGCCCCCGCACACGGCCAGGATGACTTTGTTGTCGGCCAGCAGTACGGGCTGGAGGTTTACAACCCGGTGGCGGCCAACGGCACCTATGTCGAGGGTACCGAGCGCTTTGCCGGTCAGCACGTGTTCAAGGCCAACGAGCAGGTTGTCGCCGCGCTGGCCGAACAGGGCCGTCTGCTGCACAACGAGGCTTACGAGCACAGTTACCCGCACTGCTGGCGTCACAAGTCGCCGATTATCTTCCGCGCGACGCCGCAGTGGTTTATCAGTATGAGCCAGAACGGCTTGCTGAATAAGGCCATGGCCGAAGTGGATGCGGTGAACTGGATGCCCGGCTGGGGGCGCGCGCGTATTGAGTCGATGATGAGCGAGCGGCCGGACTGGTGTATTTCGCGCCAGCGTACCTGGGGCGCACCGATCGCCCTGTTTGTTCATCGCGAGACGGCCGAGCTGCATCCACGCACGCCGGAGCTGATCGAGCAGGTCGCGCAGCGCGTTGAAGCGGGCGGGATTCAGGCCTGGTTCGATCTCGATGTTGCCGAACTGCTGGGTGACGAGGCCGAGCACTACGAAAAAGTCGCCGATACACTGGATGTGTGGTTCGACTCCGGTGTGACCCACTACGCGGTGCTGGCGCAGCGTGACAATTTGGCCTTTCCCGCCGACTTGTATCTGGAGGGTTCAGATCAGCACCGCGGCTGGTTCCAGTCGTCGATGCTCACCTCGGTGGCTGCACAGGGCTGCGCGCCTTATAAGTCAGTGCTTACTCACGGTTTTACCGTTGATGCCAACGGTCGCAAAATGTCCAAGTCGCAGGGCAATGTGGTGGCGCCGCAGAAGGTGATGAACAGCCTCGGCGCTGATATTTTGCGGTTGTGGGTGGCGGCCACCGACTACCGCAATGAAATGACGGTGTCGGATGAAATCTTTAAACGCACCGCCGACTCCTATCGCCGTATCCGCAATACCGCGCGTTTCCTGCTGGCCAATATGGCCGGCTTTGTGCCCGCTGAGCACGCCCTGGCGAGTGGCGATATGCTGGCACTGGATCGCTGGATCATGCACCGCGCGGCGGTGTTGCAGGACGAAATCGTGGCGGCCTATGAGGCCTACCAGTTCCATCTGGTCTATCAGAAATTGCACAACTTCTGCGTATTGGAGTTGGGCGGTTTCTATCTGGATATTATTAAAGACCGCCAGTACACCACGCCAGAGAACAGCCAGGCACGGCGCTCGGCGCAGACCGCGCTGTACCATATTGCCGAGGCTTTGACGCGCTGGATTGCACCGATTCTCAGTTTCACCGCCGATGAGCTGTGGCAGGTACTGCCCGGCGAGCGCAGCGGCCCGGTGTTTGCTGCCGAGTGGTATCAGGGGCTGGAGAAGGCCGCTGAGGACGACGCCATGGGCGATGCCTTCTGGCAGCGTGTGCAAGCGGTGAAAACGGCGGTCAACAAGGTGCTGGAAAGCGCGCGTAACGAGGGCGTGGTGGGCGGTTCTCTGCAGGCCGAAGTCACCTTGTTCTGTGACGAGGAGTTGATTGACACGCTGTCGGCCTTGGGTGACGAACTGCGCTTTGTGCTGATTACCTCGTCGGCCATGTTGGCGCCGATTTCAGCGGCCAATGAGGCGGCGACCACCGAGCTGGACGGCCTGCAAGTGCGGGTCAGTGCCAGCGACGGCATGAAGTGTACGCGCTGCTGGCATCACCGCGAGGACGTTGGCCAGTCGCTGGAGCACCCGGAACTGTGTTTCCGCTGTATCGATAATATCGACGGCGACGGTGAGGTTCGTCACTATGCCTGATGTCGATGCCGCCGAGCAGCGCCGCGGCCGCTTGTTGTGGCTGCTGTTAGCCCTTGCCGTGGTGCTGATCGATCAGTTGAGCAAATACTGGGCAGACGCCAGCTTGGTCTATGCCCAGCCCAACCCGATACTGCCGGTGCTGGATATTACCCTGCACTACAACCCCGGTGCGGCGTTCAGCTTTTTGAGTAATGCCGGTGGCTGGCAGCGCTGGTTGTTTACCGGCATTGCGCTGGCGGTGAGCAGCTATTTGCTGGTGTGGCTGATGAAGCTGCGCCGCGAGCAGTGGTTGCTGTCGCTGGCACTGGCGCTGGTATTGGGCGGCGCGCTGGGCAACCTCTGGGATCGGCTGCGGCTGGGGCATGTCATCGACTTTATTTCGGTGCACTGGGGCTCGTCGTATTTTCCCACCTTCAATATCGCCGATGCGGCCATTACCGTTGGCGCGGTGCTGTTGATTGTCGATACCTTTTTACACCCCGAGAGTGGCGATAACGCCGCGTGAGTGGGTCACTGCTTTAACGAGAAACGTTCATGAGTGTTGCGATTGGTCCGGGAACGGAAATTACCCTGCATTTTGCCCTGCTGCTCGAAGATGGCAGCGAGGTGGATTCCACCTTTGAACGCCAGGCGGCGCGCTTTGTGTTCGGCGATGGCAATTTGCTGCCGGGAGTCGAGGCCAAGTTGCAGGGCCTGAAAGCTGGCGACAA
>NZ_JBFIGO010000050.1:0-19534 GCF_041602295.1 Spongiibacter sp.
GGGGCGCCGTCCGGCGCCCCAACTTTCTAAAGGCCCTTGCCGTGAAAAAATTATTGATTGCCACTGCGGCGCTGCTGCTGTGCGCCTGCGCCGCCCTGAACCCGATTGCCAAGCCTGAAGTGGCGATTACCCATATCAATCTTGGTGTGGCCAATGGCCTACAGCAGCAGCTGTTGGTCGGTCTGCAGTTAAGCAACCCGAACCGGTTTGCGCTGGAGCTGGGGCGCTTGCGCTATGAAATGACGTTGGCGGGCAGTAAATTGGCGTCTGGCAGTTTTAATGAAGCGATTAGTGTGCCGGCCAATGGCCAGAGTAATATCGAAGTGCCGGTGGGGATTAATTTGCTGAGTGGTTTTGGCTTGCTGCGCAATGTGTTGAGCAGTGCCGGTGCTGACCTAGAGTACGAGCTTAAATTGAGCGCCGATGTTGGCAACTTTGGTCTGGGCGATATGACGGTGGTCAAGCAGGGCGTTGTCGGCATTAACGGCCAGACAACGCCTCAGTAGCGGCTTTAGGCGCTGCGCGCCGCCTTGCCGCCGGTTGCGCTGCTCAGGCTGTCGTGTAGCGCAATCAGCTGCTGGGTGAGCTTGTGCGATGGCGCCAGGTGGACAAGCGGCAGCTGGCGGCTGCGAGACTCTTTCATTTTTACTGAGCTGCTCAGGTACTGTTCAAATACCGGCAATTCGTTGGCCCGCAGGCTGTCGACCAACTGGGTGGGTAGGCTGGCCTGGGCCTGAAACTGGTTGACGACGATGCCTTCCAGCTGCAGCCCGGGGTTGTGATCTTCGCGAATCTCTTCGACGGTTTCCAGCAGGCCCATCAGTGCGCCTTGTGAGAAGCTGTCGCAGTCAAAGGGTATCACCAGGCTGTCGGCGGCAATTAACGCTGAGCGGCTGTAGAAGTTCAGCGCTGGTGGCGTGTCGATAT
Source organism: Spongiibacter sp. (assembly GCF_041602295.1). GTDB lineage: Bacteria > Pseudomonadota > Gammaproteobacteria > Pseudomonadales > Spongiibacteraceae > Spongiibacter. Next base: position 928 of record NZ_JBFIGO010000050.1, read on the forward strand.
AGATATGCTCGTAATCTTTTTCCAGTTCGCGCAGTGCGTCGCGCAGCTTGTAGATCTTGTGCCGGCTTTCCAACTCGCGCTCAATGACCGCCAGCTCCGTGCTGGAGGGCATCAGGAATAGGTTGTCGAATTCAGTTTGGTAAATGCAGTCGCGGGCGTCTTTGCTCTTGCCGAACAGTGCCAGCTTTTGTTTGAAGAAGGAGGCGGCGTTGTCTTCGAGGTCGCGAAATTGCTCGCCGACCAGGTACTCGCTGCTGTTGCCCTGAATATCGAGGTCAATCAACAGGGTTTTGAAGCCTTTCCAGGCACTTATCGCGGCGAGGTTGCAACTGATACTGGTTTTACCGACACCGCCCTTTTGATTGAAGATAACCCGCTTCATTGACTTGCCCTATTGCACATTGATCGAAGTCGATAATGCTAGCAGTTCCTCGCGAAGCGGGCTATGGCTGAAAGCCTAGACCGCGGTCGATTTGCGCTCATTTAACCAGGCCGAGGTGCGGCCCAGGCCGAGCAGCAACACGGTGATATAGCCCAGCGCCAGTTTGCCGGCGTAATCGCGGTGCAGTTCTTTGCGAAACATCAGGCACTCGCAACCGTGTGCAATTAGCAGGCCGTAGCCCACCCAGTTAATCCAGTGGCTGCTGTCGCCGATCAGCGGTTGGAAAAAATTCACCACAAATGCCACCCAGAACAGCAGGGTGGTGATATTCATAATACGTAGTCCCATGGTTGCCTCGCCTTGTTATAACTTTGTTCTAGATTGGTGGACCCGCATAATGCGGGATCTATTATTGGGCTGCAACGACAGCACAGGAGTTGCGAGATGTATACAGGCATTGTTCAGGGCGCCTTTGCGTTGACCGAGTTGGTCGATGAGCCCGGGCTGCGTCGTTTGGCGGTGCGCTTGCCGGAGGCCTTACTCGAGGATTTGCAGATCGGCGCCAGCGTCGGCCTTAACGGCGTGTGCATGACGGTGACTCGGATTGCCGGTAGCACCGTACATTTTGACGCCATGCAGGAAACGCTGTCGCTGACCACACTGGGCCAGTTGGCCGTGGGCGATTTGGTCAATGTCGAGCGCTCGGCCAAGCAGGGTGCCGAGATTGGCGGTCACCTTATCTCGGGTCACGTTGACGGCCGCGCGGCGGTAAGCGCTGTGGCGCGCAGTGAGAATAATGTGGAGCTGTTTTTCCAGTTGCCGGCGGCGCTGGGAAAATACGTGTTTCACAAGGGCTTTATTGGCTTGCACGGCTGTAGCTTGACGGTGGCGAGCATGGATAAAAGCACGGCGATATTTTCGGTGTGTTTGATACCGGAAACGCTGCGCAGCACTAACTTGAAGCTGCTTGAGGTGGGGGATGAGGTGAATATTGAAGTCGACCGCCAGACACAGGTGATTGTCGATACGGTGGAGCGGGTATTGGCTGAGCGCGGCTGACAGCACTGCGGGGCAGTGCTGTCAGCGCGTGGTTTAGGCCTCGGGCATCAGGCTGTTGATACGATCCAGGGCATCGACATACTCGTTGATCAGTCGGAACACCACGCTGCGGGTGGATTCGACTTCGTTGATCTGTCCGACAACTTGGCCGACGGGGTTGAAGGCCACTTTTTGGCAGTCGCCGACGGCGGCGTATTTCGCGGTGCGGCGGATGCCGTCGCCAGACACTAGACCCTGCAGTGGCATGCCCAGCGGCTCGGGGTTGCCGGGGGTGGCCCAGGCCTCGGTCCAGTCGTTTTTCAACATGCGGCAGGGCTTGCCTGTCCAGGAGCGCGAGCGCACGGTGTCTTCACTGGTGGCGTTAAGCAGTGACTCTTTCTGGGCGGGTTCGGCGTGCGCCTCTTCCACGGTCAGCCACAGCGAGCCGGTCCAGGCGCCGGCGCAGCCCATGGCCATGGCGGCCAGCATTTGCTGACCGCTGCCTATGCCACCTGCTGCCAACACGGGTACGTCGCCTGCGGCGGCCACCGCCTGCGGCCAGAAGACGATTGAGCCGACATCGCCAGTGTGGCCACCGCCCTCGCCACCCTGGGCAACGATAAAGTCCAGGCCGGCTTCGCGGTGGGCCTTAACCTGTTTTACTTTGCCGCACAGCGCACCGACCAGGCGGCCGCTGTCTTGAATCATTTTGACCTTGTCGGCTGGCGGTGTGCCCAAGGCGTTGGCGATCAACCGGCACTTGGGGCGTGTCAGCGCTTCTTTTAGCAGGGGTGTGGCAGTGGCTTCGGTCCAGCCCAGCAGGCCCATGCTCTTGCTGCCGTCCGGCCATTCGGGGACGCCGTGGTCGGCCAGCAGCTTTTGGGCAAAATCAATATGCTCTTGCGGCACCATGCTTTGCAGCTGTTTTTCCAGCTCTTCAGGGCTCATATCGCCCATACCTTCGTATTTCTGCGGGATAACAATATCCACGCCGTAGGGCAGGTCGCCGATATGCTCGTCGATCCAGTCGAGTTCTTCTTTTAGCTCCTCAGGAGAGAAGCCCACCGCACCGAGTACGCCAATACCGCCGGCCTTGCTGACCGCCACCACGACATCGCGGCAGTGAGTGAAGGCAAAGATGGGGTATTCGATACCCAGTTTTTTACACAGTTCGGTTTGCATGTTTCTAACCTCTGACTCCTGGCTGTGCCCTTGGTGCGCAGCTCGGTGAATGTTGCCACTTAGTATTGCCAAGCTGCTGAACGGCAACAATGGCCTAAGCTATCAATGCCCAGTGACGAAAAAGATCAGCATGGCTCGCCCCGGCGCTTGTCTTAGGGCCGCGGCCAGAGTAAAAATAGGCTTGTACATTCCCCGTTGGCCCACGGACTATACCGGACTATGGATAACTGCCTTTCAGCTGGTGCGCGCCTGTTGCTACTCAAGCGTCGCCACCGCGCGCTGGACGAAGAGATCGCCCTGCTCGCAGAGAACCCCTGGCAGAATCAATTGTTAGTGCAGCGCCTCAAAAAGGAAAAATTGCGTATCAAAGACAGTATTGAGCGACTGCGCAGCGAAATGATCCCCGACATTGACGCCTAGTGCGTGTGAGAGATATCTCACAGGCGTCAGTGCTTTTCACGCCTGTGAGGGGCGCCGAGACTTTGCTTTAATAGCAACTGTCAGGATGACTTAAGCATTCAATGGATTGGATGCGACACTGGATGTCGAAATTTTAAAAGCCGGCGCTCGCGCCGGCTTTTCTGTGTCTGCTTTTCCTCAGCGCAGCATTGCTGCCTTCCCGCTCTGCTTTTACACTGCGCCAGACTTTCCCTTACTCTGTGATTCTCTGCTATGTCTGACCGCAATTTCGATGGCATCGCCCAGCGTTTTCAGCGCAATATCTACGGCAACCCCAAAGGGGAGCTGCGTCTGGCCACCTGCCGGCGGGAGTTGCAGGAGCAATTGCCGCAGGCCCTGTGCGCGCGGCCGATGCGAGTTTGGGATGCCGGGGGCGGTATTGGGCAGATGGCCGCGGTATTTCTCGCTGACGGTCACCATGTTTACCTCAACGACTTGTCGGCGGAGATGCTGGCACTGGCGCGCCAGCAGTTGCAGGACTATGTGGCCGGCGACCGCCTGAGCCTCGAGCACTGCGCGATTCAGCAGGTGCCGGTGGCGGGGCAATTTCAGCTGGTGTTGTGTCACGCGGTGTTGGAGTGGGTGGTGGATATGGAGGCGGTGCTGGCAAGCTTGGTAGCCGGGATGGCGCCGGGGGGTTATCTGTCGCTGATGTTTTACAACCTCAACGCGCTGGTGCTCGGCAATATGATTAAGGGCAACCTCTACAAGCTGCGGGATGAGGACTTTGCCGGTCACCCCGGTGGCTTGACACCGCCAGCGCCGCGTCAGCCGCAAGAGGTCGAGGCCGCCCTGCACGCTCTGGGCCTGGAGGTGGTGGCGCGGCGCGGCGTGCGCTTGAGCCACGATTTGATGTCGCGGCAGTTGCGCGCTGAACGCAGTGTTGAAGATATGTTGGCAATCGATTGGCAATATGGTGCGCGCGAGCCTTTTTGGGCGCTGGGGCGGTATGTGCATCTGCTGTGTCGGCGGCGCAGTGATGCCAGTAACTGATTGCGTGGGCAGTGCTTGGTAGGTGGAAATGAAAACGCCCGCTAAGCGGGCGCTGCGTCGACGCGATGACGGTGTTGTGGCGGCGGCGCTAGAGTGGCGTTGTCGCGCTCTGCGGCAGGTGATGATAGCTGAATTGGCAGAGGCAGTGCAGTGCGTCGCTTACAGGGCGATCACGCAGGCGATGATCGCCGCGGCAACGCTGCTCAGTAGGCTCAGCCGTGCGGTCAGATCCAGGTAAACGTCGGCGTGGTTGCTGGCATGGGCGGTCAGTGTTTTCATGGTCCTTCTCCTTGGTGTCGGGGGCTTACAGCGCGATGATGCTGGCGAGGAAACCGGCGCTGACGATGCTGGCCAGGACAATGCGCGCAGCGATGTCGGTCAGGGTTTCAGCTTTGTTGATGTCGTTGATGCTCATAGTGTTTGTCATGGTGTTTCTCCTGTGTGTGTCTTGATGACGGAGTCAGTATAGGGAGAAAGCGCGGTGTTGGGGGTTACGTGCAAAGGGGGGCGAGGGCGGTGGCCGCAGCGCTTAGATGGCCGAATTTAAGCTTTTCCGATGGTATTTATTTGTTGTAGAACAATGGCTTGGGGTGTTTCTAAGCAAAAGTTCATGTGCCGGTAAACGGCTAGTCATGATGTCGCTGTGGTTAAATTGCTGTAATACAAAGAAAAAATGCCCGCGAGCGGGCATTTGGTCGGGCGGTTTTGGCTATTTTCGCGCGGCGAGCGGCGTGCGCCTCGTGTCGGCTTGTGGGGTGCGAGCCCCGAGCCGGCGGCCGAGCATGGCGACGACGCGCTCGGCGGTGTGGCGGTAGGCGGTAAGTTTGCCGCCGTAGACCGATAGCATTTGCGGGCTGGCATCGTTGTCGCAGAGTAGAAAGGTATCGCGCAGGCGTTTATTGGCGATGTCGTTGGAGCGCGGCAGGACTCGCAGCCCCGCCCAGGCGTCGAGCAGCTCCGGCTGGGGGCCGGGGAAGAAGTGGGCGAGGGTGTCGCGCAGATAGCTGACCTCTTCGTCGCTGGCAACGATATGGTCCGGGCCGTCGCGGTGCAATATTTCGGTGGTGCCTACGAGGGTGTGCTCTCCCCAGGGCATGGCAAACACTGCGCGCCGATCACTGGGGGCCTCCATGTAATACACGCCGCGCCCCAGGCGTTTGTCGACGACAATGTGACTGCCGCGCACCAGGTCGATGTCCTCCGTGGCGGCGGCGTTCTCGATGCGCTCAGCCGTCTGATTGACCCAGGGGCCGGTGGCATTGACCAGGGTCTTGCAGTAACAGAGGCGCTCGCCCTCAGGGCTGCTAAAGCGCAGACGGTAGCCGTCATCGATTTTTTCTGCGGCCAGCAGTTCCCAGCCGGTATGGGTGCGCGCGCCGAGTTCGGCGGCGGAATCGACGACGGCTTCGGTCAGCAGGCGATCGTCGGTTTGGCCATCCCAATACTGGAAGACGGCTTGCAGGCCGTCAGTATTAAGACCGTCCAGTTTGCTCCACTCTTCTCTTTTTAGTTTGCGAAAGTGGCCCAGTGGGCCGCCGCCGCTCAGTAAATAGTAAAGCGTCAGGCCGGCGCGTATCTGCCACGGGCGGCGTGAGGTGTCGCGGTAAATGGGAATGTAGAAGGGCACTGGCCGCACTAGCTCGGGGGCGTTGCGCAGCAGTTGCGCGCGCTCGCGCAGGCTGTGGTAAACCAATGAAAATTGTGCGGTCTCCAAATAGCGCAAGCCGCCGTGGATCAGCTTGCTGGAGCGTTGCGAGGTTCCCGCTGCCCAGGTGGCGCGCTCAAAAATACAGCTGTCGTAGCCGGCTGCGGCCGCCGCTTGGGCAATGCCGGCGCCCTGTACGCCGCCGCCAATAATGGCGACCTCGGTATGAATATCCTCAGACAAGTTTTAGCTCCTGTAATAATTCACCAATTAAAAAACTTTCGACACCCACTGCGCCGCGGGCAAACCAGTCGCAGGCTTCCAGGCTATTGCCGACCTCGTAGATCAGTACGGGGTAGGGCAGCTTCCGGAGGTCGGCCTCCACGGGCACACAGTTGCGGTCAATAAAAATGATCTCGGGGGCCAGCTCGGCCAGCGATGCCAGCTGCCAGTCCGGCCAGTAGTCGAACACCGCAGCGCAGCGTTGCCAGCCCCGCTGGCGAGCCAGTATTAGGGCGTCGAGTTCAAAGCTGATCAGCACGCAGCGATCGCGATGGTTGGTCAGGTCGGCAATCACTGCGTCTACCATCGCGGCGGCGCCAAACTGCGCCAAGCTTTCGCCCTTGAGTTCCACATAGGCGTTGACGGCAGGGAACTCATTCAGTAACTCGCCCAGGGCGGCCAGTGGGCTGAGCGGCGTGCCGGCAAAGCGATTGCCAAAACGCTGGGGCTCAAACGCGGACATGCTTGCCAGTTGCGCCGATGAATAGTCCCATATCATGCCGGGCTGGTTGCAGAGGCGTTGCAGCGAGGGGTCGTGGAAAATATGTGGCCGACGGTCTGCGCTGAGTTGTACATCTAGTTCAATATTTACGGCCCCGGCAAGTGCTGCTTCGCGCAGTGCGAGCAGGGTGTTTTCCGGGAAATGCTGTCGCCAGCCGCGATGGGCGACAAAGTTTTCGACGTGCATGACGGCAGTCCTGGGTGGCAATGCCTTAACTGTATCGTTTGTGTCTTACAGGAAAAAGCCGGTTGATGCACAATAGCCAATTATTATCGGTATTTTCATGGGTGATGGCGGCAAAGTCTCGCCCCTTGGTGACGGAATGTGGGAGGACGAATGCGGGTGTCATCCATTAAGGCGGTGCTGGCCGGAGAGGTGCAGATCGGTGAGCAGGTAGAAATTCGCGGCTGGCTGCGCAGCCGGCGTGATTCCAAAGGGGGATTTTCCTTTTTAACGCTGCACGATGGTTCGGCGCAGGCGGCAATTCAGGTGGTGGCACCGGGTGAATTGGAGAACTACCAGCGCGATGTATTGCGTTTGACCGCCGGTTGTTCACTGCGGGTACAGGGGGAGCTAGTCACCTCCCAGGGCAAGGGCCAGAGCGTAGAGATTCAGGCCGCGCAGCTGCAGGTCTACGGTTGGGTGGACGATCCCGACAGTTACCCCATTGCCAAGAAGCGCCACAGCTTTGAATACCTGCGCAGCGTTGCGCATTTGCGGCCGCGCACCAATACCTTTGGCGCGATTACGCGGGTGCGCACGGTGTTGGCCAACGCCGTGCACCGCTATTTTTTTGAGCGTGATTTCCAGTGGATCAATACCCCGCTGATCACCGCCAGTGACTGCGAGGGCGCCGGCGAGATGTTCCGCGTCAGCACCCTGGATCTGGCCAATTTGCCGCGCAATGCCAGCGGTGGCATCGATTTCAGTGAGGACTTTTTTGGCCGGGAGGCATTTTTGACCGTGTCGGGTCAGCTCAATGCCGAGGCCTACTGTTTGGCGATGAGCAAGGTCTACACCTTTGGGCCGACGTTTCGCGCTGAAAATTCCAACACCAGCCGTCACCTCGCCGAGTTCTGGATGGTTGAGCCCGAAATCGCGTTTGCCGATTTGGCGGACGACGCGGCGCTGGCGGAGGACTTTCTGCGCTACTTGCTCAGCCAGGTTTTGGAACACTGCGAAGACGACTTGGCGTTTTTTAATCAATTTATCGACAACACGGTCCTTGAGCGCTTGCAGTCGGTTTCGCAGCAGGAGTTTGCGCGGCTGGACTACAGCGAGGCTATCAAGGTGTTGGCGTCGGCGAAGCAGTCCTTTGATTACCCCGTTGCCTGGGGGCTGGATTTACAGTCTGAGCACGAGCGCTATCTGTGTGAGCAATATGTTGGCGGCCCGCTGATTGTCAGCAATTACCCCAAGGATATTAAGGCGTTCTATATGCGGCTTAATGACGACGAAAAAACCGTGGCGGCGATGGATGTGTTGGCGCCCGGTATCGGCGAGATCATTGGCGGCAGTCAGCGCGAAGAGCGCCTGGAGGTATTGGATCAGCGCATGGCGGCGCAGGGGCTTGAGGGGCTGGAGTGGTATCGCGATTTGCGGCGCTACGGCACGGTGCCCCACGCTGGTTTCGGACTGGGGTTTGAGCGCCTGCTGAACTACATCACCGGCATGGACAATATCCGCGACGCCATCCCCTTTCCCCGCGTGCCGCGGCACGCGGAGTTCTAGCCTTGGGTCATGCCAGCGTAAACAGCAGTTTGCGCTGGAAGGGGTCGATTTCGGCGACTTTTACGGTCACGGCCTGCTCTAGCTGATAGTTTTGCTGGCCGTTGTAGAGCCGCAGGGTATCGGCGTCGAAGCTGAGTTTCTCGGGGATGGAGCGGGCTTCGACAAAGCCACTGATGCCGCTGTCATCCAGTTCCACGGTGAAGCCGCCGCCGTTGAGGTGGGCGATATGCCCCTGGTAGAGCTGTTCGCCGTCTTGCTTGGATAAATACTGGTACTGCAGCCACTGCTCCATTTGGCGGCTGGCTTGGCGGACTTTGCGCAACTGCTCCTGCAGTGTGGCAATACTGGCATCGTCGAGACTGCCGCCGTCTTCGCCGTCCAGGCAGGCGCGAATACAGCGCTGTACCACCAGGTCGCTGTATTTGCGCAGCGGTGAGGTAAAGGTACTGTAGCATTCGAAGCCGAGGCCAAAGTGGGGGCGTGGCTCGGCGCTCAGTTCGCCGGGCTGCAGCATTCTCGCCATGATGCTGCGCAGTGGCAGTGTGCTGTCGCTATGACTGGCCGCGCGCACGACCTGGCGGTAGCCGTCGAGCTGTGAAATCTCGGCGCCGTTGTGCTCGGGCAGGGCCAGTTCGAGCAGTTTGGCAATGTTGCCGTGGCGCTCTTCGCGAAAGCCCGCATGGCTGTTGTACAGGGCGCGGCCGTTGTCGCGCCGTTCGCTGAGCCAAAGCGCGGCGCTGCGGTTGGCGGCCAGCATGCACTCCTCGACGAGGCGGTGGGCGTCATTGCGGTCCTGGCGCTCAATGCCGACAATGTGACCCCGCTCGTCGAGGTCGAGGTGGAAGTCAGCTTGCTCGGGCATGATCAGCGTGTGTTCGTCGCGCCATTGGCGCAGGGCGTCAGCGGCGCCTTTTAGGGCGTCGAGGCTGGCGAAGGGCAGAGTGTGTTCGCCGGCCAAGTGCTTGGCAACGTCGGTATAGCTCAGCTTGGCCTGCGAGTGGATAAGGACTTCTGAAAACTGGATGTCGCTGATTTCGCCGGCCTTGCTGACGTGCATGCTGCACAGCAGTGCGGCGCGATCCTCGCCAGCCACCAGCGAGCAGGCCTGCTGGCTGATACTTTCCGGCAACATCGGTTGCACAAAGCCGGGCAGGTAGGCCGTGGTGGCGCGCTGCCTGGCGGCTTTGTCCAGCTCACTGTCGACGGCGATATAGGCGCCGGGGTCGGCGACAGCGACCTGCAGCAGCCAGCCGCTGTCGTCGGCTTGTGCGTAGAGGGCGTCGTCGATGTCGCGGGTGTCTGCCGAATCGATGGTGACAAAGCCCTGTGCCCGCAGGTCGCGGCGTTTTTCTGCACGGCTGTCTTGTAGCGCCTGCTCGGCGGGCCAGCCGAAGGGCAGTTCAAACTTGCACAGGGTGTACTTGCCGGCCACGTTGGCGTCGTCGGGGCTGCCGATTTTGCTCAGCAGTTTCACCTGTGACTTGCCGTCCTTCCAGGGGTGGCGCTGCACTTTGCAGTGCAGATAGTCGCCGGGTTGGGCCTTTTTGCGCTCCGAAGGGGGAATAAACAGCAGCTTGTTGAAGCGCGGTAGATCCGGTTCGACAAAATGGCCCTGGCCGCGCACGACGTAGCGCCCGGTGAAGGTGCTCAGCGGGCTGTCGATCAGTTTTTCCAGCTCGCCCTTGAACTTGCCTTTGTCGTCAGTCAGTACGTTGACTCTGACGCGGTCGCCGGGAAAAACGCGCAGCATGGCATCGGGCGGCAGAAATACGTCGCGACCGTCGTCCATGCGCACAAAGCCGAAACGGCGTTGGCTGCCACGAACTTCGCCCTCGCCCTGGTCTTTGCTTTCGATAATGTCGGTTTTCAGCTGGCGCAGCTGTTGCAGGGCGGTTTGATCGAGCATGGTGGCGGTGTACCTTGGCTTGCGGTCCGGGAAAGGGGCGATAGGGTAGCTCAAAACCGTCGCTGCGTCTTGCCTGGCGAGCCCGGCTGAGCAGCAAAGCGGAATTAGTTGACATAGTGGCGATGCCTTCCAATAATCAAATCAGCATGTCTTTTGCGGAGCAGTCGTTTGCCCCATCGCGACGAGGCCCCTGGGCCGACAGTTTTCCCCCCACCCCGCCGCCATTCGGCGATCAGCGCTGCGCGACCCCGAACACCAAGCCATGGTCTTTTCTCCGGTTCTTTTTGCTCTGATTATCCTGTTCGTCCCCCGTACTGTGTTTTGCCAATTGTAGAGGGTCTCTGATGGAAAAAATCTTTGTTCTGGATACCAATGTACTGCTGCACGATCCGATGGCGCTGAATGCGTTTCACGAGCATCGCGTGGTCGTGCCAATGACGGTGTTGGAGGAGTTGGATCATATTAAGGACAGGCGCGATAAGGATGTCAGTCGCGAGGCGCGCATCGCCATTAACGCCATCGACAAAATCTTGTTTAAGGCCAACCCTAAGCAGATACAGGAGGGGGTGGAGATTCCGGTGGCGCGCGAAGGCGAGCGCAACGGCACGCTGGCTATCTTCCCCGACCAGTTAATCAGCCACGACACGGCGGCGCCCTATCTCGACGGCAGTCAGCAGCAGGCCAACGACAATCGCATTATCAATGTTGCCCTGCACCTGCAACTGAAAAACCCCGAGGCCTATGTCTGTCTGGTCACCAAAGACATCAATATGCGGTTGAAAGCCAAGGGCTCGGGCTTGGAAAATGTCGAGGACTACCGTCGCGACCGGGTGTTGGATGATATTCAATATATGGCCAAGGGTTACGAGTATTCGCCCGGCCGCTTTTGGGATCGGGTGGACAGCGTGGACACGCTGCGCGAGGGCGCGCAGACGGTGCATGTGCTCAGTCGCAGCGTGCTGCCCCATGTGCATATCAATCAATTTGTCTATGACGACAGCGGCTTCGTCGGCCTGGTACGTGCTGTCGACGATGAGCGCGTGGAGTTGCTCGACCTGTGCCGAGACCAGTTGATGCATCAGAGTATGTGGGGCTTGAGTCCGCGCAATATGGAGCAGGCGATGGCCTTTTTTCTGATTGCGCAAGCGGATATCGATATGACGGTGTTGACCGGTCCGGCGGGCTCGGGCAAAACACTGATCGCATTGGCCTATGGGCTGCATGCCATTCTGGAAGATAAGCGCTTTGACAAGTTGATCGTGGCGCGTTCCACGCCGCCCATCGCTGAAGATATTGGCTTTTTGCCGGGCACCGAGGAGGAAAAGATGGCGCCTTGGCTGGCGGCCTTTGACGACAATCTGGAGGTCTTGCACGGCACCGACGAGTCGCCGTTCAGCAGCATTGAATACGTGAAGGATAAGGCGAATATCCAGTTTAAGTCGCTGAACTTTATGCGCGGCCGCTCCTTTAATAATGCCTATATCGTGATTGATGAGGCGCAGGGGCTGACACAGTTTCAGTTGAAGTCGATTATTACCCGGGTAGGGGCTAACTCTAAAATTGTGGTGCTGGGGAATCTCGCGCAGATCGATAACAAATATATCTCGCCACTGACCTCCGGGCTGACCTATCTGGTGGAGAAGAGCAAGCACTTTGCCCACGCCGGCATTATGCATGTTAACGGCATAGAGCGCTCGCGGCTGGCGGCCTTCGCAGAGGAGAATCTATAGCGGGGCGGCCTGCGGGGAGCTGTCAATAGGGTGAATCCGAGGTGGTCTTGTTGCGACCGCTCCACTAGTGTCAGCGTATTGGATTGCGTTTGTGGTGGAGAGTGACAATGATCCAGGAAAAACGCGTTGGTGTGGAGCCGGTGCCGGTAAATGTTGCTGATCTGCTGACTGAGTTGCAGCGTCTGTCTCTGCGTCGGATTGAGAATTTTGGTTGGCAAATCAAGTTTATCCGGCGGCCGCGGTTCCAGCCGCCAGTGGTGGTGGTAGAAAATACCACCGGGATGAATATCGGTATTCTTGAAGAAGACGGCGGGGTGAATCTGCGCCCGGCCATCGCCCTGCGCGATTAAGCCTCTGGTTTGCCTGCCGCCGGATCAAATAGGGTAACGACCTGTTCATCGGGGTCGCGGCTGGCACCAGCCTCATGCAGTTGCTGCAAATAGTCTTGCCAGAGCGCTTCGCGCTGCTCGCCCAGTTCTCGTAAATACCCCCAAGAGTAAATGCCGCTGTTGTGGCCGTCGCTAAAAACCAGCTGTAGGGCGTAATTGCCGACCGGGATAATGTCGTTGATGTCGACAAATTTCTTGCCGGTTTGCAGGACTTCCTGGCCGCGGCCGTGGCCGCGCACTTCTGCGGAGGGTGAGTACACTCGCAAAAATTCGCAGCTCAGACGGTGCTGGGCGCCGTCTGAGTAGATCAACTCCAGTTCGCGGGATTTGCGGTGCAGCTTGATATGTTGCGGTGTGTTGTGGTCGGCGCTCATGGTGGTTTCTCTGGTGTCGGCGGTGCAATCATAGCGAACTCGCTGCGCGCGGTTTAGCCCTTAACACGCTTATCTTTCAGGCGCGCCGCTGCTGGCAATATTCAAGGTTGCTAAAACGGTGCCGGCGGCGCGTGTTTATTGTACAATGCGCGGCTTTTCTTAGCCTGTATCTGCCTTGCGGGGGTCCCATGTTTAACAAAGAGATGACGATAGCTGGTTTTGACGACGAAATTTGGTCTTCAATCCAAGAAGAGGAAGTTCGTCAGGAAGAGCATATTGAGCTGATCGCTTCCGAGAACTATACCAGCCCCCGCGTAATGCAGGCCCAGGGCACCGCGCTGACCAATAAGTACGCCGAAGGCTATCCCGGCAAGCGCTACTACGGTGGCTGCGAGTACGTGGACAAGGCTGAGAGTCTGGCGATTGAGCGCGCCAAGGCGTTGTTTGGCGCCGACTACGCCAATGTCCAGCCGCACTCCGGTTCGCAGGCCAATGCCGCGGTGTATCAGGCGCTGGTGCTGCCCGGTGAGACGGTATTGGGCATGAGCCTGGACGCCGGCGGTCACCTTACCCACGGTGCCAAGCCCAATTTCTCGGGCAAGACCTACAATGCCGTGCAGTACGGTTTGAACACCGAAACCGGTGAAATCGACTACGCGCAGGTCGAGGCACTGGCGTTGGAGCACAAGCCGAAGATGATCGTTGCCGGTTTCTCTGCCTACTCCGGTATTGTCGACTGGGCGAAGTTCCGCGAAATCGCCGACAAGGTTGGCGCCTACCTGATGGTCGACATGGCCCACGTCGCCGGTCTGGTTGCCGCAGGCATTTACCCCAACCCCATGCCCTTTGCCGATGTGGTGACGACCACTACCCACAAAACCCTGCGCGGCCCGCGCGGCGGCCTGATTTTGGCCAAGGCCAATGAAGAAATTGAGAAGAAGTTGAACTCAGCGGTTTTCCCCGGTGGTCAGGGCGGCCCCTTGATGCACGTTATTGCGGCGAAGGCGGTCAGCTTTAAAGAGGCGATGAGCCCCGAGTACGTGGACTACCAAAAGCAGGTTGTGGCCAATGCCAAGGCCATGGCCAAGACCTTTATTGAGCGCGGCATCAATATCGTTTCTGGCGGCACTGAAAACCACCTGATGCTGGTCGACCTGATTGGCAAGCCCTACACCGGTAAAGATGCCGATGCGGCACTGGGCGCTGCCAATATCACGGTAAATAAAAACGCCGTGCCCAACGATCCGCGCTCACCGTTTATCACCAGCGGTCTGCGTGTGGGTACGCCGGCGGTGACGACCCGCGGCTTTAAAGAGGCCGAGTGTGTCGAGCTGGCAAACTGGATGTGCGACGTGCTGGAAGCCTTGGAAGCGGGCGATGCGACGGCCAAGATTGAGGAAGTGAAGGCCAAAGTACTGGAAGTGTGCAAGCGCTTTCCGGTATACGCCTAACGCGATGCTAGCGGGCGCCGGCGGGGCAGACCTGTCGGCGCGCCGCCGGTCGGTGTTTTGCACCCTGTGCTAGAATTCAGCACACTTTATTCAGCCCCGAGGCACATCCATGCGCTGCCCATTTTGCAGTTTCGACGATACCAAGGTGATCGACTCACGGCTGGTGGCCGAGGGTGGTCAGGTGCGTCGGCGGCGCGAATGCCTGTCCTGCAGCGAGCGCTTTACCACCTACGAAAGTGCCGAACTGTTGATGCCCAAGGTGATTAAAACCGACGGTTCGCGGGAGCCTTTTGACGAGGAAAAGCTGCGCTCGGGTATTCTTAAAGCACTCGAGAAACGACCGGTGAGCGTGGAGAATATCGAGGCGGAAATCAGTGACCTAAAACGCCGCCTGCAGTCCACTGGCGAGCGGGAAGTGCACAGCCGGGATGTCGGCGAGCAGGTGATGGAGGCGCTGCAGGCCCTGGATCACGTCGCCTATGTACGCTTCGCTAGCGTCTATCGCAGCTTCCAGGATCTGGATGAGTTTCGCGCGGAGATTGACCGCCTGTCCGCTGAGCCCGGCGGCGTTACCCTCGACAAATTGAAGTAAGGCGCCGCAATGATGCCGTCCTTCGACCGACAAGCCATGGCGCGGGCCCTGCAGCTCGCCGGGCGCGGCAATTTTTCTACCAGCCCCAATCCGCGTGTTGGCTGTGTGCTTAGTCGCGGTGAGGAGCTTGTTGCCGAAGGCTGGCACCAGTGGGCCGGCGAGGGCCATGCGGAGGTCAATGCGCTGGCCCAGTTGGGCGACGCCAGTGGCTGTACCGCCTATGTGACCTTGGAGCCCTGCAGTCATCACGGTCGCACGCCGCCCTGTGCGCAGGCGCTTATCGACGCCCGGGTGAGTCGGGTCGTGGTGGCCATGCAAGACCCCAATCCGCTGGTGGCGGGGCGCGGCTTGGCGCTGCTGCGCGCCGCCGGGATAGAGGTCGAATGCGGTTTGCTGGCGGCGCAGGCACAGGCATTGAATAAGGGCTTTGTCCGCCGCATGGCGGGCGGCCTACCCTGGCTGACCGCCAAGTCGGCGATGAGCATGGATGGCCGCACCGCTATGGCCAGTGGCGAGAGTCAGTGGATTACCGGCGCCGAGGCGCGCGCCGATGTGCAGCGCCTGCGGGCGCAGAGCTGTGCGCTGGTCAGCGGTGTGGATACGCTGATTGACGACGATGCGACGTTTACGGTGCGCCCTGAAAGTTTTCGCTCGGCTATGCACGACTACCAGGGTGAGCGCTGGCGCCAGCCGCTGCGGGTGATTATGGATTCACAGCTGCGCACGCCGGGCGATGCGCAGCTGTTTGGCGGGGGCGGTGACGTCATTATCGCCACTGCCAGTCGCGATGCGGCCAAGACGGCCGCCTTGCAGGCGGCGGGTGCCGAGGTTGTGGTTATCGCTAGCGATGATCGGGGCCGCATCGACCCCCGGGCACTGCTGAGCGAGCTGGCTCAGCGCGGCTGCAACGAGGTGATGCTGGAGGCCGGTGCAAGCTTGACCGGGGCCTTCCTGCAAGCGGGGTTGGTCGACGACTGGTTTATTTATATGGCGCCCTGTCTGCTGGGCAGCGAGGCGCGGCCGCTGGCACAGTGGCCGATGCAGCAGATGGCCGAGCAGCAGGCGTTGACGGTGGTGGATTGTCGCGCGGTTGGCAGCGACTGGCGCTGGCACTGCCGGCCGGCCGGTGTCGCAACGAGAGAACAGGGCTAAATGTTTACCGGAATTATAGAAGCAGTGGGCGAGATCGCAGCCATGCAGCCGCGCAGCGGCGACCTGCGCCTGCATATCCGCGCCGGCTCGCTGCCGATGAGCGAGGTCAAGCTCGGTGACAGCATTGCCACGAATGGCGTCTGCTTGACGGTGGTGGCCCTGCCCGGTGACGGCTTTTGGGCCGATGTCTCTCGCGAGACCTTGGCGCACAGCAGTTTTGCCAGCGCCAGCGTCGGCGCGGCGGTCAATCTGGAGCGCGCGATGCTCGCCAGCAGTCGCTTCGACGGCCATATTGTCAGCGGTCACGTCGACGGCGTGGGCGCGATTGTCGAGGTGAAAAAAGACGCGCGCTCGATTCAGCTGCGCGTCGACGCGCCGGCGGAGTTGGCGCGCTATATTGCCCACAAGGGCTCGATCACGGTGGACGGCGTCAGCCTCACCGTCAATCGTATTGAAGGCACGGTATTTGATCTCAATATTGTGCCCCACACGGCGGCTGAAACCATTATTGCTAATTATGGGGTGGGCAGTCGCGTCAATCTTGAGGTGGACGTTGTCGCCCGCTATTTGGAACGCCTGTTGCAGGCGCCGGCGCTTGACAGCGGTGGCGGCGGTATCACAATGGCCACACTGGCCGAACACGGTTTTATGAAGGCGAAATGATATGGCATTTAGCACGGTAGAAGAGCTGATTCAGGACATCCGTCTGGGCAAGATGGTGATCTTGATGGACGACGAGGATCGCGAGAACGAGGGCGATCTGGTGATGGCTGCCGAGTGTGTGCGCCCCCAGGATATCAATTTCATGGCGACCCACGGCCGCGGCTTGATTTGCATGCCGATGACCCGCGAGCGCTGTGAGCAACTGGCGCTGCCGTTGATGGTCGACCGCAATGCCTCGGGTTTTGGCACCAAATTTACCCTGTCGATTGAGGCGCGGGTTGGCGTGACGACCGGTATTTCTGCCGCCGATCGCGCCCACACGGTGCGCACCGCCGCCGCGCGCAATGCGGTGGCCGACGACATTGTTCAGCCCGGCCATATTTTCCCCTTGATGGCTGAGCCCGGCGGTGTCCTCAGTCGCGCCGGCCACACCGAGGCCGCCTGCGACCTGTCCAAGCTGGCCGGCTTTGAGCCCACCGGGGTGATCTGCGAGATCATGAACGAAGACGGCACCATGGCGCGCCGGGAAGATCTGGAAACCTTTGCCGCCGAGCACGACTTGAAGATGGGTACCATCGCCGACCTGATTCACTATCAGGTGCTCAACGAGCAGACCGTTGAAAAGCTCAGCAGCGGCACTATCAACACCGATTTTGGCGAATTTATTTTGCACGCCTACCGCGACTCGGTGGCCGGCGAAGTGCATTTTGCCCTGCAAAAAGGCGAGATCGCGGCTGATCAGCCGACCCTGGCGCGGGTGCACCTGGGGTCAACCGTGCGCGATTTCCTGCAGGCGCAGCCACCCGGTTCAACCACCGGCTGGAATATGCACCGCAGCTTGTCGGTGCTCGCCGAGCAGGGCGGGGTGCTGGTGCTGCTGGCCCACCGCGAAAGTGGCGATGATATTCTCGCCGAGCTGGATATCGCTCGCGGCGTCAAATCGCCGCTGCAGGGCGACAGCGCCCAGTATCAAAACACCTACTTCAATATCGGCCTGGGCTCGCAGATTTTGCGCGATGTCGGCGTGGGCAAATTGCGCTTGATGGGCGCGCCGGTCAAGTACAACGCTATTTCCGGTTTCGATCTGGAAGTGGTGGAATTTGTCAGTCCGGAAGACTTTAGCTGAGCGCCGGCAACACTGCGGGGCACATGAGTGACTGGGCACAGGCCCGGCAAGCATTGAACGAAAAGGAAAGACTATGAAAACGATTGAGGGGACATTCACCGGCGTGGCGGGCAAGTTCGCCATTGTGGTCGGCCGCTGGAACAGCTTTGTGGTGGAGAGCCTGTTGGAAGGTTCGCTGGACGCGCTGCGCCGCCACGGCGTTAGTGAAGACGATATCACCGTCATTCGCGCGCCGGGTGCCTTTGAAATTCCACTGGTCTGTCAGAAGGCGGCGGCCAGCAAGAACTACGACGCCATCATTGCGCTGGGCGCGGTGATCCGCGGCGGCACACCTCACTTTGAATACGTGGCCGGTGAATGCACCAAGGGCCTGGCGCAGGTGTCCATGCAGTACAGTGTGCCGGTGTCCTTCGGTGTGTTGACGGTGGACAGCATCGAGCAGGCCATTGAGCGCGCTGGCACCAAGGCCGGCAATAAGGGCGAAGAAGCCGCCATGTCGGCCATTGAAATGGTGAATCTGCTCAAGCAGATGTAATCCCCCTACGGCGCGGCACACCGCCCGCGCCGGTTCTTTGTTTTGTGGAGTAACAACGTGGCCAATCGCCCCGAGCAACACGCTAAAAATCAACTGGCGGCGTCCCGTCGCAAGGCCAGGCACTATGCGCTGCAGGCACTCTATCAATGGCAGATGGCGTCGCAGCCACTGAATGCCATCGAGGCGCAGTTTCAAACAGACTACGACATGCAGCATGTCGACAAGGCGTTTTTTAGTGAGCTGTTACACAATATTCCCGCCAAATTGGGCGAGCTGCAGGCGGCTTTTGAACCGCACCTAGATCGCAAACTCGGCGACCTAGACCCTATCGAGTTGTGCCTGCTGCAGATGGGCAGCTACGAATTACTGTGCCGCATTGATGTGCCGTATAAAGTGGCGATTAACGAAACCGTGAATCTGGCCAAGCGCTTTGGCGCGACCGATAGCTACCGCTATATCAATGGCGTGCTGGACC
>NZ_JBFIGO010000051.1:0-19239 GCF_041602295.1 Spongiibacter sp.
CTCGACAGCGCGCTGGTGCAAGACAGCTGCCAGCGCATTGCCGATATCCGCGTATCCCCTGAAGGCCAGGAGGGCCTCTCGGCTTTTCTGGAAAAACGTCTGCCGGCCTGGCACAGCGGAGAACCCCATGTTCAGTAAAATTCTCATTGCCAACCGCGGTGAAATCGCCTGCCGCATTATCGCCACCGCCAAACGCCTGGGTATCGCCACCGTGGCCGTCTACAGCGACGCCGATCGCGACGCCAAACACCTTAGCCTGGCAGATGAGGCCTATCATATCGGCCCGGCCCCGGCGGCGGAGTCCTACCTCTGCGGCGATAAAATTCTTCAGGTGGCGGCCGAAAGTGGCGCCCAAGCGATCCACCCCGGCTACGGCTTTCTGTCCGAAAACGCCGATTTTTGCCGCGCCTGCGAGGCTGCCGGAGTGGTATTTATCGGCCCGCCAGTCGCGGCCATCGAAGCCATGGGCTCCAAGTCAGCCGCCAAGGCCATTATGAGCGAGGCCGCCGTTCCCCTGCTGCCCGGCTACCACGGCGACGATCAGCACGATGAACTGCTCAAGCGCTCCGCCGGCGACATCGGCTACCCGGTGCTGCTTAAAGCCAGCGCCGGTGGCGGCGGCAAAGGCATGCGTATTGTCTGGAGCGAGGGCGAATTCGACCAGGCACTGGCCGCCACCCGCAGAGAAGCCAAAAACGCCTTTGGCGACGACAAAATGCTGGTAGAAAAATACCTGACTGGGCCTCGCCACGTCGAAATTCAGGTGTTCTGCGACAATCACGGCAACGCGGTCCACCTGTTCGAACGCGACTGCTCGCTGCAGCGGCGCCACCAAAAGGTCATCGAAGAAGCCCCCGCCCCCGGCATGCCCGAAAGCCTGCGCGCCGCCATGGGCGAGGCCGCGGTGCAAGCCGCTAAAGCCATTGGCTACAGCGGCGCCGGCACCGTCGAGTTTTTGCTCAATAGCGACAACAGCTTCTACTTCATGGAGATGAACACCCGCCTGCAGGTGGAACACCCCGTCACGGAGATGATCAGCGGTCAGGACCTGGTGGAGTGGCAGCTGCGGGTCGCCAGCGGCGGCATTTTGCCGCGCAGCCAAGAGGAGTTGAAGATTCGCGGCCACGCCTTTGAGGCGCGGCTGTACGCTGAAGACACCGACAAGCAATTTTTGCCGCAAACCGGCCGGCTGGACTACCTTAAATTCCCGGCTCAAAACCGGCATGTGCGCGTCGATTCCGGCGTTTGCAGCGGCGACACTATCAGCATGTATTACGATCCGATGATCGCCAAACTGATCGTCTGGGACGAGGACCGCGAGCGCGCGTTAAAACGCCTGCAGCTGGCACTGCGCCAGTGTTATATCGATGGTCTGACCACCAATAGCCAATTTCTGCTGGCGCTGGCCAGCCACCCGGAATTTGTCGCCGCCAATTTCGATACCGGCTTTATTGAACAACATTACGGCGACATGCAGCAGCGCGCCGAACAGAGCCTAGCGGCAGAAACAAACCACCGCTGCGCCCTGGCGGCCCTGCACTACTTGCTCAGCGAACAAGGTCAGCACGCGCCGGCCAGCGGCCCCTGGCAAACCGACAGCTGGCGGCTGAACCTTACCGCCGAGCGCCTGCTGTCGCTGGACATTGACCAACAGCGCTGCGACATCCGCGTTCAAGCGCTGGACCGCGGCTGGCAGCTACACATTGATGACCAGCCTTTTCGCGTCGATGGCACACTGGACGGAGCGCAGCTGTTTGCCGAAATTAACGGCCGGCGCAGTCGCCTGCACTACGCGGCCCACGCCGACCGCGTTGCACTGTTTACAGAAAATGGCGCGCCCCTGCACTATCAGCCCCATCGCTACCACAGCGCCAGCGATGAGCAGCACGGCGGCCTCGTCGCGCCGATGAATGGCCGTATTGTCAGCCTGCTGGTAAAACCCGGCCAGACCGTCGCGAAGGGCGAGGTACTGATGATTATGGAAGCGATGAAAATGGAGCACAGCGTCACTGCCCCCGCCGACGGCCAAGTAGAGCACTTCCACTTTACCGAGGGCGAATTAGTCGAGGGCGGCGCCAACCTGCTGGACTTTGCCGAGGAGCCATCAGCGTGATCCCCAAACAGGTAAAAATCGTTGAAGTCGGCCCCCGCGACGGCCTGCAAAATGAAGCGCAGACCATTGCCCTTGCCGACAAAGTCCAGCTTATCGCCCTGCTCGCCAAGGCTGGGCTGAAAAATATCGAAGCGGGCAGTTTCGTCAATCCCAAATGGGTGCCGCAAATGGCCAACAGCGAGGCGGTGTTCGCGGCCCTGCCCGACGACGGTATTTGCTACAGCGCCCTCACCCCAAACGTAAAAGGTCTGGAGCGAGCTCTGGCGGCCGGCGTCCAAGAAGTCGCCGTGTTTGCCGCCGCCTCGGAAGGCTTTTCTCAAAAAAACATCAACTGCAGCATTGCCGAAAGCCTTCAGCGTTTTGAAGGGGTCATGACCATGGCCAAGGCGGTCGGCATCAGGGTGCGCGGCTATGTGTCCTGTGTTATCGCCTGCCCCTACGACGGCGACACCGCCCCCGACCGCGTCCTCGACGTCAGTAGAGCCATGCTGGATATGGGCTGCTATGAAATTTCGCTGGGCGACACCACCGGGGTCGGCACCCCGGCATCGATCAACCGTCTGCTGGACTGCTTGCTCACAGAGCTGCCCGCCGAACAACTCGCCGTCCACTGCCACGACACCTACGGCCAGGCTATTGCCAATATTTATGCTGCCCTGCAACGCGGGATTGCCACCATCGACAGTTCAGTGGCGGGCCTAGGAGGCTGCCCTTATGCCAGCGGCGCCTCCGGCAATGTCGCCAGCGAAGATTTGATTTACCTATTGAACGGCCTGGGAATAGAGCACGGCGTCGATCTCAACAAATTAATTGTCGCCGGCAACTTTATTTCCAAGCAGCTCGGTCGCAACAACCTATCTCGAGTCGCCCGGGCGCTCACTGTCGCCTAGAGACTGCGGCGCCTAGCTGGCGCCGTTTTCCCAGCCCTTTATCTTCCGGTAAATCGTCGACGCACTGACACCCAGGCAGGCTGCAGCCAAGGGGATATTGCCACTGCACTGATCAATAGCCGATTCGATAGCCTCCTTTTCAACCTCCCAGAGCGGGCGAATACCCTGGGCGCCGCTACTGGCGCTACTCACCGGATTCACACCATTGCTGCGCGACGTCGTACGCGGTGATGACGAACGCCCCACCAGCGGCGACTGCGACTCGGTCAACGCCGCCACCATGTCGCGACTGACTTGTTCGCCGTCGTTGATGACGACAATGTTTTCGATGACGTTCTGCAACTCACGTATATTGCCCGGCCAATCGTATTGATTGATCAAGGCCTCTGCATCGGCAGTGAACCCCTTAAACTGCTTGCCATTGCTGCGGCTCTTTTCCGCCAAAAAGTGCTTGGCCAGTAGCAAAAGATCGTCGCCACGATTGCGCAGCGGCGGCAATTGCACAGGAATCACATTCAGGCGGTAGAATAAATCCTCGCGAAAACGCCCCTCACCGACTTCGCGAGCCGGGTCGCGGTTAGTCGCGCAAACAATACGAATATCACTGTTTAACAGCTTGCTGCCGCCAACCCGGCTGAAGGTGCCGGTCTGCAAAAAACGCAGCAACTTTGCCTGCAGACTCAGATCCATTTCGCAAATTTCATCGAGAAAGAGGGTGCCGCCATCCGCCTGTTCGGCTGCACCCTTACGCTGATTTACCGCGCCGCTAAACGCGCCCTTTTCATGACCAAAAATCTCCGACTCAAACAACTCTGCAGGAATCGCCGCGCAATTGATCGCCACAAAAGGGCCGCCTGAGCGGGCACTAGTACTGTGCAGCGCCTGGGCGCACACTTCTTTACCTGTACCACTTTCACCGGTCACAAACACACTGGCCTTACTGCGCGCCGCACTGTTAAGCAGGCGAAACACGGTTGCCATTTCGACCGACTCGCCGACAAAGTGCTGGTCGACCGATGTGCTCGGCGCTGACGCCGCCGCCTCGACTTGCTTCACCGCGCTGGGTGATTCCGGGCTTGCCGGCAACTGGCTATCGGCCGCCAATTGCTCACTGGCAGCGTGTAACGACGCCAGCAAACGATCTTTAGAAAAGGGTTTTTCAATAAAATCGAAGCCCCCCAACCGCATTGCATCTACCGCCACATCGATCGAGCTGTTAGCCGTCACAATCACCACTGGCAACGCCGGTGAACGCTCACGGGCAAAGCGCATCACTTCTAAGCCGCTGATGTCCGGCAGGCAAACATCCTGCAGCATAATATCGGGCAGTTCGTCCTTAATCGCCAACAGCGCGCTGTGGCCATCGACAAAGTGCTTGGTGCGATATCCCGCTTGTTCGAGGTAACCACAGTACAAGGCGCCACTGGACAGGCTGTCCTCTACCACATAGACAAGTTGTTGATTTTCGGGCTGACTCATTGTGTATTACCTCCGGCGACCGCGAGTCGCGCTGTAGCGGCACGAACCGCCTGTTCACAGTGTTCGAGTAGTGGCTGCGCCATAGACATATCGCCACGCTCACCCTGCTCGTTGATGTTGCTGGCAAGCTCGGCCAGCGCCTCGGCGCCATACAGCGCCGCAGAATTCTTTAAAATATGTGCCACTGCCAGCAGCTCCTCCTCATCACTGCTGGCCTGGGCACTGCGCAGGCGGCTGGTCAACTGCTGCAGTTCCTCCACAAACAAACCCAGCAGGCGCGACGCCGCCGCGTTGCCCAGATCGCTAAACAGCTGTTCCAGCACCGCCGACTCTTCGCTATTCTCGACCACCGCCGGAACCTCCAGCAGTATATCGAGTTGCTCCGCCGTCACCGGCTTGGCGATGCAATCGTCAAAGCCCGCCGCACGCATTGTCGCCAAAACCTCCGGCGACGACTCGCCACTCAGGGCAATAATCCGCGCCTGTTGATTGGGCCCCGGCTCGGCGCGCAGCGCCGCCACCACTTGCGACCCCCGCAGCCCGGGCATATGCTCGTCGAGCAGCAGCAGGTCAAAAGCTTGCCGATAAGCCTGCTCCACCGCCTCCTCACCGTCGGCAGCCGTGGTCACCACGTGATTACGCTTGCACAACATCGCTTTCACCGCCAACAGGCCCGGAAGGCTGTCATCGGCAAGTAAAATACATTTGCTTGGCGCGTTTATCTGTTCGCTCATATGCACATCCATCGAGGGCCGGGCCGCCAGGCAGCCAGTAACACGGCGCGACAAAAAATATTTCTGCCGCCTCGCCTTTAGCGTTGCAAAATCCAAACCAAAATAGTGGGAAAATTTTATTGTTCTAATTCAATGAGTTAAAAAAATCGCACAAAGAAAAGCAACACCTTATACGCACAGCTTAGGTGTCGCCTTGCATTTTGCAAATCAAACTGCATTTTTTCTTTTCCCGCATACGCGGGCATTCACCGTCTACATTGACCTAGATGCCGGCATAGAAAATACTGCAGACTATGCCAACAGGAGACGGAGCATGGACACAGCAGTGAGCGGACCCGGCCTACTACTCGATACCTACTTAACGATTAACCAGCAGGGCTTTATCGAGCAGATGGAACAGGCCGAAGCCAGCCAGTGGCCCGAACTGGGCCAACGCCAAAGCGGCGACCATATCCATACCCTGTTTCCCGAGCTATTGCCGCGTATTCAGCGCGAACTGCCCCAGCAAGGTGCGGACTCAGGCCCCTGTTGCTTTATTGAGCCCCTGGGCGAGCAACTGGTGATTATCAATGTCACCAAAGCGGATGATCGCACTAAGGGCTACGCCCTCAGAGTCTATCCAGACAGTATCGGCCTGGGCCGTGTTCACCGGCGTCAGCGGCACTTGGAGCTCATCTCACAATCGCTTTACGAGTCCAGCCTCGATGCCATTATCACTATCGACGGCGACGGGATAATCCGCGAATTTGGCAGTTCCGCCGAGGCTCTGTTCGGCTACCGTCGCGAGGAAGTCGCGGGGGAAAACGTCGCGGATATCATTATTCCGCCCGATCTCCGCCAGGCCCACCACACTGGCATGGCCCACTTCCATGCCAGCGGCGAAGGGCCGGTACTCAACAACCGCGTCGAAGTCAGAGCCATGCGCCGCGACGGCAGTATCTTCCCCTGCGAACTCACTGTGGTGCCCTCGGCACCATTTAATAATGAAATTTTCTTTACTGCGACGGTGCGCGATATCTCCGAACGCCACGCCCGCGAAGCCGCCTTGCAAAAAGCCCGAGAAATCGCCGAGGCCAGTAATAAGGCAAAAACCCAATTTCTGGCGCACATGAGCCACGAAATCCGCTCGCCAATGAACGCCGTTCTCGGCTGTATGGACCTACTGCTGGACTCGGGTATCAATGCCGAACAGCAGTCGCTAGTCGAAACCTCGCTGGGCGCCGGTAGCGGCTTGCTGGGCATCATCGACGACATTCTCGATTTCTCTAAAATAGAGGCCGGCGAGTTTAAGGCCCATATTGGCGAGCTGCAGCTCGCCGAACTCTGCGAGCAAGTCGCCGACGTGATTGCCGTGCGTGCCAGTAACAAAGACATCGATATCGCCGCAGTGATCGATCCAGCCATTCCAAACACCGTGCTCTCCGATGTCAGCTTTATCCGCCGCATCCTTACCAACTTGCTGGATAACGCCGTTAAATTTACCCACAGTGGCGGCGTCAGCCTGTGCGCCACCCTCGGCACAGTGGAAGAAGGTGACCAGCACATCGACATTATTTTCGAGGTCCGCGATAGCGGTATTGGCATTGCCGAAGATAAACAACAGCTGCTGTTTCGCGAGTTCAGCCAAGTCGATAGCAGCGATACCACCGATTACGGCGGCACCGGCCTGGGCCTAGCAATATGCAAACGCCTGATCGAGCAACTGGACGGCCATATCCATCTGCACAGCCGCGAGGGCGAGGGCTGCCTGTTCCGTATCGTGCTGCCCTTTGCCTTGCCCAAGCCAATCAGCTCGCAAACACAGCCCCTAGCCGGCGGCCCACTGGCGGTGGTCAGCAGTAACCCCTCGTTTATTCAAGCCATCCGTCGGCAGGCTGAGCTCTGGGCTTGGCCCTGCCACTGTGTGGCACGCATCGACGAATTACCGGAAGCTGAAGCCGCGCTGTATATCATCGATATCAGTCAGGCGCTGGCGGCCCCACAAGTCCTGGCAAGGCAGTGCCGCGAGCGCGGCCTGAACAACGACCGCATTGTGCTCTACGCATCCGCGTTTTCCACCGACAGTGTTCTCAGCGCCACCTCGGTGGGCTTTAGCCATATCATGCACCGTCCCCTTAAACCGTCATCGCTGTTGGCCTTCACCTCGCAGGGCAATCGCGCAGGCAAAGCCTCCCATGCGGGGCTAGCACCGGCAGCTCATAGCGAGCCCAGCCGCGACGTTAAGTTACTGCTGGCCGAGGACAACAAAGCCAACCAGTTAGTCGCAAAAACCATGTTGGAACGCGCCGGCTATCAGCTCGACATTGTCGACAACGGGCGCCTTGCCGTCGAGGCCGCCGCGACCGGCGACTACAGTCTGATTCTCATGGATTTACGTATGCCCGATTTAGATGGCATCGAGGCCTGCAAACGCATTCGGGCAATGGGGGAGCCAGCAGCAGCAATTCCGATTATCGCCATGACCGCCAACGCCTTTGAAAGCGATGTAGAGCGTTGCTTAAACGCTGGCATGAACGATTTTATCGCCAAGCCGGTAGACCGCCAGCGCCTGCTAAGCAGCTTGCAAAAATGGCTTAATGACCAGGACACTGCGCCGCAGGATGAGCCCCTCAGCGAAAGCGCCGACAGTGCGGCGGTGATGGACATGGCGATCGCCCAGCAGTTACTGGACGACACCTCAACAGAAGCGGTTATCACCATTATGACGATGGTGCTCGATGAGCTGGCTAAATTATCGAATAGCCTGGCGGCGCTGGATGGCAGTACCAATAGCGTTTCGGCCTTGCGCGAGGTTGCCCATGCCAGTAAGAGTAGCGCCGGTTACTGTGGCGCGGTGCAGTTACAAAACTTTTGTCAGCAACTGGAATTAGCCTGCGAACTGCTCGACCACAATCAGCTGCAAGCCCTACAAAAAATCGCAGGGCAGCGCATTGGCGACGCGCGCACCGCGATTACCAACTACATTGCCGACTTAGCGTGAAATGAGGTAGCACCAAACTTCTCCATACTTTCTTCAAAACTGACCGGGCGACCAAGCAGGAAGCCCTGGGCGCTGTCGCAGCCCAGCTGACCGAGAATGGCCATCTGCACATCGTTCTCAATCCCTTCGGCAACAATGTATAGGCCGAGCCGCTGAGCCATGGCGATGATCGCCGAGCAAATCGTAAAATCACTGTCGCAGCGGTGCAGGCCATCGACAAAACTGCGGTCGATTTTCAGGCCGTCGATATTAAATTCTCGCAGCAGGTTCAATGACGCAAAACCGGTGCCAAAGTCATCTAACCAAATCTGTGCGCCTTCGCGTTGAAAGGCCTTAAACGTGCGCATCGCCATCTTGGCATTGCGAATCAATGCGGTTTCGGTCAGCTCCAGTTTCAGGGCACTGGCAGGCAGCTCCAGCTCCACCAGCATCAACATAATGCGTTCAAACACATCGCCTTCACTGAACTGGGCTGGCGACAGGTTCACCGACATATAGATATCGTCGAGGCCGCGCTGACGAAACTGCGCCAAATCTTTAAGCGCCTGCCTGAAAGTCCAGTTACCGATTTCAATAATATTGCCGTTCTCCTCGGCATGGGGGATAAATTCCGCCGGCGAGATAACGCCAAATTTTGGTGAATGACAGCGAATCAAGGCCTCAAAACCCAGCAGCTTTCCCGAAGCCATGGCAAATTGCGGCTGGTAAACCATGGAAAAATGATCGCCGGCCAGTGCGTCACTAATAACCTCGTCGAGGTAATTGGCACCTTGTCCGGCATTTTCCGCTGAGTGGTCCTGAGTCTTTACTGTGTCGACAAGATCTAAGTCTAGAATAGCCATGTGCTTCTCCGCTGAATAGGCTGCTGTTAAGGCAGTATTCGCAAAGAACGGGCCAACACGTTAAAAACTCAAGCCGCTGTTTTATGAGCGTTTTTTCTTAAGCACTCACCCAACAAACGCCGACAAACAAGACGCATTGCAAATTGCGATGCCGTTTACTACGCCATTTAGGAAAGCAGCTGAGGCCGTAACTCGGCACATTTTAACAGCGCCGCCAACAACGCCACCTTTTCCACCGGCTTGCCCAGCTCAACATCCACCGGCAGCGACAACGAGGCACGGCCGCTGCGCAGCGCAATGGTCTGGGGTGACTGCGGCTGGGCATGGATTACCGCCAAGTGCGCGGCGCCGACAGCGGCCGACGGGCAGTCAAATACGACGATGTCGTAATGTCGGCGCGCCATGGCCGCGGCCAGCGCCTCGGGGTCAGCCACCACCTCCAGCTCATAGCCACTGCCTTTCAACATCGCCTCAAAGACCACGCGACTGGGCAAACTGGGCTCTAGCAGCAGCAGCTGCAATGGCCGCCAGCCCCGCTCGCTCGGCAGTAACGGCCGCCCACTCTGGGCTTTTGGCAGAGGTAAGGTCAGTGTAAAACGCGACCCCAGCCCCGGCTCACTGTCGGCGTGAATTTGACCGCCCATTTTCTCGACAATGCGCTTGCAGATCGCCAAACCCAGGCCCGTGCCACTGTGACTGCGCACTGAGCTGCTGTCCGCCTGCGCAAAGGGTTCAAACAACTGCGCGGCGTCTGCGGCGTCAAAGCCAATGCCCTGATCGCTCACTTCTATGGCGATCACCATCGTATCGTCGCGATTTTCCACGCAGCGGGCGCGTAGTACTATTTCGCCGGCATCACTAAATTTCACCGCATTGCCCAACAGATTAAGCACCACCTGACGCAAGCGACCGGCATCGCCCAGCAGCGATGCCTGCAATTCATCAGCGATATCACAGCGCAGCGTCAGCGACTTCTGTTCAGCATTGGCACGCATAATATCCACCGCCGCATGCAGCGTATCGCTGGGGACAAACGGACTATTTTCCAACTCCAGCTTGCCCGCTTCCATCTTACTGATGTCGAGAATCTCATTGAGAATGCTCAACAAGTGCTTAGCCGAACCGTGAGCGGTTTCGATAAAATGACGCTGCTCCCCGCTCAACGCCGGGTCGTCAGCCAACAGATCAAGCAGTCCTAGAATCGCATTCAAGGGCGTGCGCAACTCGTGACTGACCGTCGCCAAGAAATCACTTTTAGCGCGATTGGCGGCCTCGGCGCGCATTTTTTCATCGGTGAGCTGCAACTCTTTTTGCTTTAATTCAGAAATGTCGCGATAGAAGGCCACAAAACCGCCATCACTCATCGCGCTTTCCGTCACATAAAGCCAGCGGCCGTCAGACAGTTGCCGCTCGCTAAACGACACACCACTTTCGCGACGCCGCAACTGCTGCTCAACAAAATTCTTGGCCTCGGCCTCGCTGCCAAAGCGGTATTGCCCCAGCTCTATGCCCTTGCGCAATAACTCTGCGTAGGTATTACCCAGACCGACATGGGCGCTCACCGAGCGAAACTGGCTGCGCAGCTGCTCGTTCATAACAACTAAGGTGCCCTCGCTATCGTAGATGGCAAAGCCGTCTGGCAGCGCCTCGATGGCATCGCGAAAACGCTCCTCACTGCGACTGAGGGCCGCAGTGGCTCGACCAACAGCCAGTCGCAAGCTGTGCGGCAAACGGAGCAGCCAAAAAGTAAAGGCGGCGACGGCAAAACACGCCAGTAACCACAGTACGCGGTTGCGCACTTTCCCCGGCCAGCTCTCCGCCCAGCCATTGAGAGGTATGCTGCCCATTTCCCAACTGCCGGCGGGCAGCTGGATGGCACTGGTCACCACATCGCTGTCAAATAACTCGGCACGGCCATAGAAGGTCTCTCCGGCCCGACCCAAGGCATCAGCGCCGCGCACCGCCACTTGGTGGTCCTGTGCAAAGCGATCGAGACCCACCTCGACAACCAGCTCTTCCATATCGAGAAGAATGGTGCCAAAGCCCCAAAATGCATTCTCCTGATTATCACTGGGCAGAAAAATTGGCAGGCGACCAATCAGTGCGGTGCCCCCCTGAATCAAATTGACAGGCCCCGCTAACCAGATACTGCGCGAAGCAATCGCCAGATTTGCGGCTCGCCGCCGCTCGGCGTCGGCAAACAGGTCGTGGCCAATCGCGGCGCGATTTCCCTCGACCGGCCAAACGTACTTCACCACCCCCTGGGGCGCCAACTGCAGACTGCGGATGGAACGGATATTCGTGCCCAGCTCCACGGCGAACTGCTGAAAAATATGTTCATTGATCGTGGGTTCTGCATGGACCAGGGCATTGAGGCTCTGGACAAGGTATAGCTTGGCATTGAGAGCCGATTCCACCCTGGCCCGCAGGATGGAAATTTCCCTCAGCATTTTCGCCAACTCGCCAGCGCGAACACTTTCCGCCTGCTGTTTTTCCACAACCCAGCCGCCGCCCAGCAACAGCAGGAATACCAACAGGGCACCGAGGCCTGCGCCACTGCGGGAGCTCAATCGGTTTAGCCAATCCTGGCGACTATTTTCAACAGCTGTGTCCTGCAAACCCTGTCCACCTTTTTGCCAATAGTCTGCATTAAGACAGCTAGCGCGGAGTCGGGTCAATACTCCGCAGCCGCAATAGCACTGGCACCACAACTTGCCTTGCATTTTGCAAAGCAGCCTGCCTTAGCCCGCCCCCAAAAAAACAAACATTGTTATACAAAACAGCACCTTACAAAAACAAAACTGCTGGCACAGGCCTTGCGATAGCTCTGCCAAGAGCATTTGTGCTCACCAGACACCCAGAGGGCCACCACAATGAATCACCGCACTGCTATTAACTATATCGAGCGTTTAGTCGCCGCCATCAGCCTGCTATTTGTAAGCCCCCTACTGGCCCTACACGCGCTGAAACAAAGGGCTGGCGGCAAGCCGGTGCTACAAACTGAAGACATGATTCACGCCAATGGAAAAATCTTCAAGGCCTACACCTTGAGCGACCGCGCGACGCTGTCGCGGGCACCGCTGCTGTGGAATACCCTACGCGGCGATATCGCCTTGGTTGGCACGCGCCTGCGCGCTAGCAACAGCCCCCTGGCTCAACAAGAGTGCTATCAGCCCGGGATGTTTTCTTTATTTGAGCTGCGCCGAATCTCCGGTTTGGACTTTATTGACGAACAACAATGCAATGCCGAGTTTGCCGCCAATAACGGCCTGCGCCAGCGCGCCGCGATTATCATCAAGTCACTGCTCGCCGGCAGTCTGTATCGCAACAACGCACCGTTGCGCGACTGCGAGTCATTCCAAATCTTCGGGGTGCGGATTGATAACTTCAGCATGGATAAAACCTTAGCATCTGTAGCCCGCGACATCTTCAACGATGCCGGCACCAGCTATTTGTTCGCCAATACCCACACGCTGAACCAAGCCTACGGCGACGCCAATTATCGCCGCACCCTGAACAACGCCGATTATCTGTTACCCGATGGCAGCGGCATCGAAATCGCCTGTCGCCGCAGCGGTGTGCAGCGCAAGGGCAATATCAATGGGACCGACATGCTGCCGCTGCTCTGCGGGCAAATGGCCCGCAAAAACCAGCGCCTGTTCATGCTCGGTGGCGAAGCCGGCATTGCGGAAAAAGCGATGAAAAATATGCAGGCGCGCGTTCCTTCATTGATCTCTGCAGGCTGCGCAGATGGCTTCTTCGACAAGACCGATTGCAGCGACATCATTGCACGTATCAACCGCAGCGGCGCCGATGTCTTACTGGTTGGCCTGGGCCAGCCCCTGCAAGAGCAGTGGCTGGCCGCGCACCGCGATCAAATCGATATTCCCGTAGCCATGGCAGTAGGCGGGCTGTTCGATTTTTACGCCGACAAAGTGTCCCGCGCGCCGCTGTGGTTACGCGAGTTGGGCATGGAGTGGGTGTGGCGCCTGAAGGAAGAACCCAGCCGGATGTGGAAACGCTATATTGTCGGCAACCCGCTGTTCCTCTTGCGCCTGCGTCGCCACTTCAACTGAGCGCCCGTTAATGGTGATGGTAGCGATGGCTTACACCACCTGGCCCATCACCGTGGCCCGCAAAAACAATAAACAGTGAATACGATGCCCATGCGATCATCGCCACGGCGACCACACTGCGCAGCCCTGAGCTGCGCAACTTACTCAGCGCGCTGCGTTGGGCCACCCCCACCGCCAACATCGACGGCAGTGTGCCAAGCCCAAACAACAGCATCAACCACGCTGACTCCGAGCTCCCCCCCTGCACACTGGCCCAAGCGAGACTGCTATAGATCAAGCCACAGGGCAAAAATCCCCACAGACCACCCAGCGCCAATGCCTTAGACCAATGGTCCGCCGGCAGTAAGCGGCGTACCAGCGGTTGCACATAGCGCCACAACGGGGCCACGGCGCTATCGATCAGGCCCACGCGGCGCCACCAACCGGCTAATTTCAGCGCAATCATAATCAGCAACAGATTAGCGAATACTCGCAAGCCGCTAGCCATCACCAAGAATTCACTACCCAACAGCCCCACTAAGCCGCCAGCCAGTGCGCCAATAAGTGTATAACTCGCCAAACGGCCGCCCTGAAAACCCAGTGCCAGCGGCGCCGAACGACCACGCGACGATACGCCGCCCAGCGCGCTGATCGGCCCACACATACCCAGGCAATGAGGGCTGCCCATCAAACCCAGCATCAGCGCTGCCGCGCCATTAAAGTTAGTTAGCTCCACTGTCGGGGATATCCTGCTTTATCGCTGTTTGATCTGTGTCATCGTAGAGAATTCGCCTTGCCTCGCGCTCTAGATCATCAAACTGATGGTGGTTCACCGCCCACAAAAACAGCGCGCAAAACGCCGCAAAAAACAGCAGCGCTATCGGCAACAAAATGTACAAACTAGCCATGCTGCCACCTCGGCTCACCGGCACTGAGCAGTACTGGTGGGGTTACAGCTAGAGGTTGCCGATCGAGGCGCAAAGCGTTTATCACCACCACCAGGGAACTCAGCGACATGCCAATCGCCGCCAGCCACGGCGGCACCAAACCCAACGCCGCCGCCGGCAGGGCACAGCCGTTGTACAGCAGTGCCCAGACGATATTCTGGCGTAACACCCGGCGCATCTTCGCCGCCACCACAAACACTGTACTGAGCAGTGATAGCTGATCGTTAAGCAGCAACACATCTGCGCAGGAATTCGTCAGATCACTGGCGCCCGCCATGGCCACCGACACATCTGCGGCGGCCATTACTGGAGCATCATTGACGCCATCTCCGACCATCATTACCACGGCACCGCTCTGCTGAAGCTGGCGAATTCGCTGCAGTTTATCCCCAGCGCTGCAGCTGGCCCGATAGTCATCAAAGCCCATATCCGCCGCCAGCCTCGCCACCTCCGCAGAGACGTCGCCGCTAAGTAATAGCGTGCGAATGCCGCGACGGCGAAACTCCGCAACACTGGCCTGGGCATCGCAGCGCAGGCTGTCTTGCAACACAAAGCGACCGATGAGCTGCTCACCCTCACTCAGGTATACCGTCATTTGTTCTTCGCTACAGCGACTCCGGGCAGCGTTCACCGCGCAAAACTCCCGCCGTCCTATCCGGTAATGACGGCCATCGATATCACCGCTTACACCCTGCCCCGCTTTTATCTCCTGCCGACAAACAGTTCGCGCATCAATGGCATAACCGGCGCGACGCAAAGCGTCTTCGGTAAACGCTCGCGCGATAGGGTGCGGCGACCCGGATTCCAGGGCCGCAGCGAGGCTAAGCAGTTCACGGTCGCTGTAGCCCGACTGCGACTCCACACGCAGCAACTGCGGGCGCCCCTCAGTGAGGGTGCCTGTCTTGTCAAAAATAACGTGACTGATACTGGCTAACGACTCCAGCACCGCTGCATTGGCAACCAGCACGCCGCGCCGCCGCAGCGCACTCACCGCGGCGGCGTAACTACTGGGCGTCGCCAACGACAGCGCACAGGGACAACTGACCACTAACACCGCCAGCGCCGTCAAAAACGCACTGTGCCCCGACTGCAGTGTCCAGTAAGCGTAAGCGGCGACGCTGCAGCACAACACCAGGGCAGTGAAATGACCGCTTATGCGGTCCGCCAACTCGCTTGTCGCCGGCTTGGCACCTCGCGCGCGGTCGAGCAGCTTGTCGATCTGTGACAAGCGGCACTGCTGTGAAGCCCTGCTCACGCGCAGTCGCAGGCTGCCATCAATATTGTGGCAACCCGCCAACACCGCATCGCCTACCGCAATATCGCGCGGCATAAACTCGCCACTAAAAACACTGTCTTCGACGCTGCTGCTGCCAGCAACAACCTGACCATCGGCCGGCACCACCTCGCCGGGTTGAACAATCAACTCATCACCCTCGCGCAACGACGGCAAAGCCAGCCACTCAATACTGCCATCAGCCACGCACTTTCGGGCGGTCATTGGCAGTAACGGCCGCATGGCCGCCTCGCGGCGCATTTGCAGCGCACCCTGTACATAGCGACTGAGCAACAGGAAAAAGCTGAACATACTGACGGTATCGAAATACACATGCCCCGTCCCACTTAAGGTCGCGCGGACACTGGCGCCATAGGCCGCCAACAACGCCAACGACACCGGCACATCCATCCCCAATCTGCCGCCGCGAATGCTGCGCCATGCACCTTTAAAAAAAGGCTGTGACGAATAAAAAATGACCGGCGTCGCCAGCGCTAAACTATACCAGCGCAGCAATTGTCGACTGTCGCTATCAATGCCCTGAAAATCTCCGGCGTACAGCGCAATCGCCACCATTAGCAATTGCATCATCGCCACGCCAGCCACACCCAAGCGACGCAGCAAAGCCCGGCGCTGCGCATTCAGCTGCTGCCAATGCCCCTGTGCCGACCAGGCTTGTGCGCAGTAGCCCAGCTGATTGATGGCCGCAAACAGCGTACTCAACTGACATTGACCCAGCTGCCAATCGATAGTCACCACGCCGCGCTGCAAATTAACGTGTACAGCCATGACCCCCGGCAGCTCCCCAAGACGGGCTTCTATCAACCACGCGCAAGCCGCGCAGTGCATATCAGCGATGCTCAGCTGACTTCGCCAACCGCCGTCAATCGCGTGAGAAAATTGCTGATAAACTGCCGGAACGTCATATTGTGCAAAATCATCTCGGCTATCGCCGGGCCGCTCGGCGTGCTGCTCGCGCATAAGATAGTAGTCACCCAAGCCCGATGCGACGATACATTCGCTAACCGCCAGGCAGGCCGGGCAGCACAGCCGCTGCTCCCGGCCGTCGATCAGCAAACGATAGTCAGCACCGCGCGGCAGTGGCTCACCGCAGTGATAGCAGCCGGACTCAATCAACACGGCGACTGCTCAGCGTGTGTTGCGACTGCTGTCGAAAATCGACCTCGCCCTTTAATCGCCAGACATGCTGATCCTCGCTCGCTAGACTCCGCAAAGTGGTATACCAACGGCCACTAAGCTGGTCGTCGGTGTCGACGCTGTAGCCCGCGTCATTGCGGCCTAGAACAAAGTGCCGGTCAAGCTCGCGCCTAGTGGGATGTTGCAACAGCAGCTGCAAGTGATCGGGGCGCGGTGCTAGCGCCCCCAATAACACCACGCGAATACGCCCGCCGTGCTCGACATGCAAGGTGGCAACGAGTCGCTGAGCAGCGGCGCGACGATCCTCAGAAAGTCGCCGATTAATCGCCAAGCCCTGCTTATAATAATCGTCGGCCACCAGATTATCGGCGTAACGCCAGGAGATGCCCACGGTGCCGACTCCGGCCACCACCACCGCTGCCGGCAAGCTGATTAAAAACCACGGCCAGAATTGTCGGTACCAGGGAATCTCCATTGCGCTATCCTCACTGCGGCGGTGGGCCAAAAAAACTGCTCTGCACATTGGCGACATTACGATCGTCATCTAACTGTCGAATGCTAAACAATAACGGTGTCCGCGCAGCGCTAAGCGCGCTGGCGTGGACCTGCAGAGTTAACTGCCAATCAAGCAGTTCACCCGCCTGCAAGCTAATCACTTGATCGCGGAACTCACGCAGTGGTAGCGAAGTTTTCACCGACAAAACATACTGGTGCTGGCGCTGAGTCTTATTGGCAACTTTAACGGTGTAGCGATTTTCGATAAGCCCATTATCAAGCGTCACAAATAGCGCCTGACGATCGCGTAACACGCTGAGCTCAATCACCTCGCGGTGAGAAATACCGTAACTAAACACCGCCAACATCACGCCTAACATTGCCATATAGCCGATAAGCCGCGGGCGAAAAATTCGCACGACCTGACCGCGCAAACTGTTTTCTGTGGCATAGCGAATCAGTCCGCGTGGATAGCGCATTTTTTCCATCACTGAATTGCAGGCATCGACGCACAAGGCGCAACCAATGCATTCATATTGCAGGCCGTCGCGAATATCGATACCAGTGGGGCAAACCTGCACACATAGCTGGCAGTCCACGCAGTCACCCAGGCCAAGCTGAGCCCCACGCCTGCGCCCTCCCCTCGGCTCACCGCGTTTGGCGTCATAACTTATAATTAGCGTATCCGAGTCAAACATTGCCGATTGGAAGCGGGCATAGGGACACATGTACAAACATACCTGCTCGCGCATCCAGCCCGCATTGATATACGTTGCCAGCGTAAAAAAGGCGATCCAAAACATTGCCCAGGGACTGACTGACCAGTCAAAGGCAGCGGTAAGTAACTGCCGAATCGGCGTAAAATAGCCGACAAAGGTCACCGCAGTAAGCAAGGCAAAACCCAGCCATAGCGTGTGCTTCGCCGCTTTCTTACGCAACTTGCGCATTGACCACGGCTCGCAATCGAGCTTGATACGCTGATTGCGCGTACCCTCTGTCTTCTGTTCCAACCACATAAAAATACTGGTCCACACCGTCTGCGGGCAGCTGTAACCGCACCACACCCGGCCGGCCAAATTCGTGACCGCAAATAACGCAAAGGCAGCAATAATCAGCAACCACGCTAAAAGCGTCATATCTTGCGGCCAGAACGTCAGTCCCAGCACATGAAACTGCCGGGCGGGCAGGTCAAATAACAGCGATTGCCGGCCCTCCCAATTAAGCCAAGGCAGCAGTAAAAAACCCAGTAACAGTGGCCAGCCGGTGAACAGACGAATACGCTGATAAAAACCCTCAATGGCACGGGTGTAGATCTTCTCGCGCCGTTGATACAAATCCATTTCGGCGACTTCCGCCGGCACCGCAATCTCTACCGCGAGATTCTCCGGCGCCGCAGCGCCCTGCTCTCCGCCTATCTGTCCCGGCTTAGCCATCGCAGGTTAAGGCTCCTCGCCAGCCAGCTGAAAGACATAAGCAGTGAGCAAATGAATTTTCTCTGGACTGAGACTGTCGGCGTGAGCGGGCATTTTACCGGAGCGGCCATTGGCGATGCTGTGAATAATTTTTCCCGCATCACCGCCGTATAACCAAATATCGTCATTAAGGCGCGGCGCTCCCAAGACGGCATTACCCTCACCGCTGGCGCCGTGGCAGCCGGCGCAGAGCATGGCGAACTTTTGCTGGGCAGGCCGGTCCTGTTCGGCAGGCGCAAAGTTGGCGTTCCCCAAACTCAGTACATAAGCCGCCATTTCGGCTACACCGCTGTCGCCCAGCAGCGATTGCCACGCGGGCATGACGCCGCTGCGACCGCTGTGAATCGATTGGGCAATTTGCTCAGCACTGCCGCCATACAGCCAGTCGCTGTCGCGCAAATTGGGAAAGCCGTAACTGCCGCGCGCGTCATTGCCGTGGCAAATCGCACAGTTATTGGCGAATACTCGCCGGGCAATACGCATCGCCTTCGGGTCGCCGGCCAACTCAACAACACTGGCCCGCATAAACTCGCTATACAGTGCATCATTGCGCTGCTGCGCCGCCGCCACGTCGCCCTGCCACTGATTTACCGAACTCCAATTCAGCAAACCGGGAAAATTCCCCATACCGGGAAAAGCCAGCAAGTATCCAGCGCCAAACACCATGGTCAACACAAACATTTTTATCCACCATGCCGGCATTGGCTTGTCGTACTCTTCAATGCCGTCGTAGATATGCCCTGTCGTCGCGCCCTCTTCCGGCTTGTTAATCTTGCGGTTACTCAGCAGCAGCCAGGCCAG
>NZ_JBFIGO010000052.1:0-19097 GCF_041602295.1 Spongiibacter sp.
CAGTTGGGGCGGTTTGGTTGGAAGGCGCGCCAGCCGTCGGTAGCGGCGCAGAGCCGCAGGGCCTTTGCCGCCGATTTGGGCGTCGGCTCGGCTGCGCACCCACATGCCGGTTGTGCGCTCCCACAGAGCTGTGCGGATGCCAGTGGCGAGTTGACGGCCGACGTAGAGCGCGCGGTGGTGTTTTACGCGGCTCATTTGGCGGTGCCTGAACGCCGCTGGCACGACAGCGAGGAGGTGTTGGCGGGCAAGCGTTTATTTCACGAGATCGGCTGTGCCCAGTGTCACCGGCCATCGTGGCGCACGGCGGCAG
Organism: Spongiibacter sp.; assembly: GCF_041602295.1. Taxonomy (GTDB): domain Bacteria; phylum Pseudomonadota; class Gammaproteobacteria; order Pseudomonadales; family Spongiibacteraceae; genus Spongiibacter. The sequence continues at coordinate 311 of NZ_JBFIGO010000052.1, forward strand.
CTAAAGACGCCAGTGTGTCTGAGCAGTTGATTTGGCCTTACAGCGATTTGTTGCTGCATGATATGGGCGAGGGTTTGGCCGACGGTATTCCAGAGGCGCAGGCCAGTGGCCGGGAGTGGCGCAGCGCGCCGCTGTGGGGCCTGCACCTGGCTAAAGTGGTGTCTGGCAGCGAGGCCGGCTTTTTGCACGATGGTCGCGCGCGAAGCTTGAAAGAGGCGATAGTCTGGCACGGTGGCGAAGCCCAGGCTGTCAGCCTGGCCTGGCAGCAGCTGCCGCGTGCGCAGCGCGAGCAGCTGATTTGGTTCCTCAAGTCGCTGTAAGCGCTCAGTCGCCGGCTTGGCAGTTGTACACGTCGCTACCGAAGGCGTGCATGCCTTCGTCGGCGGGCAGACCCGCATAGCCAATATAGCCCGTTTGACGTGGATCGGCTTCAGCTGCGGCGGGATCGATATGGATTTTATCCAGGCCGAACAGGTTTTCGACACTGCGCAGCAGGCTGTAGTGGTTGTACTTAGTGTCATTGACGGTGCCCGCTTGCGTGAATGGCGACAGTAGCACTGCACCAAAACGCCCGCCGCCCGGGCCAAGCAAGCCGTTCAGACCGGGGTCTGCACCACGGTGGCGCAGGCCGCCGTCCAGTTCCATGCCACAACAGGCCTCGTAGTCTTCGAGGCCGCCCTGACCGTAGTTGGCCTCGTCGAAGATAATCAGAATCATCCCGGCTTCGCGGTAGGCATCGCTGGCCATAATGGCAGGCACCCAGTCGGCCAGAAACTCATCGGCCTCGGCGAGGCCACCGGGGCCGCCGCTGCTGTCTTTACATTGTTGGGCGGTGTCGTGGGCATTGTGGCAATTATCCGGCACGATCAGGTTGAAGTTGGGTGTGGTCTCCCGGCGTTGTAGGGCTTGCTTTAAGCCTGGCAGCCCTTGGCTGGGCGAGCCTTGATGCAAGTCGATGACATTGGCATCGCAGCGGGCAAAGTCTTCGGCAGTGCTGGCCTCGCCAATGATACTGCGGAAGAAAATGAAGGGATTGTGGCGGGCCGCATATTGCTCTTCGCTGTCAGCACTGTTGGTGGCGTCGATAGTATTGAGCGCCGGGTTGACGCAGGTGTTGTCGCTAGGGCGCCCCTGGACGCGGGCTTCCCCTTGCTGTTCAAGCGCCATGTCCTCCATCCAGCCGCGCCAGGTGTATTGGGTGCCCAGCAGGGTGTTGGCAAGTTCCAGTTCATCCACCAGGGTCGGGAAGTTTGCCGGGTAGACACAGCCAGTGCCGTTTGCCTGACCGTATTCCAGTACCTCGCCAAAGCTGGTCCACTGGCTGAATACCGCGCAGTCGCCGTGCGAGGCGGGGTTTGGTGCCTGGCCGCCTAGCAGTGAAAGGTAGTTACCTGTTGAAGCGTGGGACGTGCCGTAAAAATGGCTGAGGAGTTGCCCGGCAGGCACCAGTTGTTCGCGCAAAAACTGGGCGGGAGAGCCCGGGCCGTAGGTCTCATCAAAACTTTTATTTTCCAGCACAATAATAAATACATGCTCGATAGGTGGCGGGCTGTTTTCGCTGTAGTCTGCTGTACATTGTGCCTGCTTGGCCGCGTCGGTATTGGCAGTATCTGAACCGCAGGCGGTTAGCAGAAGCAAGAAAAAAAGGAGGCCGCTCAGTGTGCGCATGTCGTGTCCTTTTGGCTGAGGCCAAAATGTTATTGGGTGTTTATTAGGCAGTTACGGAATAGTAACAACATATTGTGTCATAACTGTGTCGTCTGTATTGATGAGTCGGTGGCTTGTCTGAGGGGTGGTGGCAGGCTGTGGTGGTGGATGTTTTGCTAAATGCAGGCGAAAAAAAACCCTGCCGGAGCAGGGTTTTTAGCGTTGCCGAGAGCTGCGATTAACGCTGGTCTAGCGGCACAAAGTCGCGCTTCTCGGGGCCGGTGTAGAGCTGGCGCGGGCGACCGATACGGTAGGAACCGCTGATCATTTCGTTCCAGTGGGCAATCCAGCCCGGAGTGCGGCCCAGGGCAAAAATTACCGTGAACATGCTGGTCGGAATACCAATCGCTTTCAGGATGATGCCTGAGTAGAAGTCGACATTGGGGTAGAGTTTTTTCTCGACAAAGTACTCGTCTTCCAGGGCGATTTGCTCCAGGCGCTTGGCGATTTTCAGCAGCGGATCATTTTCCAGTCCGAGTTCTGCCAGCACTTCGTCGGCGGCCTGTTTCATAACCTTGGCGCGCGGGTCAAAGTTTTTGTAGACCCGGTGACCGAAGCCCATCAGGCGGAACGGGTCGCTCTTGTCTTTGGCGCGGGCAACGAATTCGTCGATGCGCGATACATCGCCAATTTCTTCCAGCATGTCCAGTACTGCCTCATTGGCACCGCCGTGAGAGGGGCCCCACAGCGCGGCGATACCTGCGGAGATACAGGCGAAGGGGTTGGCGCCGGTAGAGCCTGCCAGGCGAACAGTCGATGTTGAGGCGTTTTGCTCGTGATCGGCGTGCAGCAGGAAGATTTTGTCCATGGCCTTGGCCAGCACAGGGTTGACGTTGCTGGGCTCACAGGGGTTGCCGAACATCATGTGCAGGAAGTTTTCTGAATAAGTCAGATGATTCTGCGGGTACATGAAGGGCTGGCCGATGGTGTATTTGTAAGTCATCGCAGCCAGAGTGGGCATTTTTGCAATCAGGCGAATGGCCGAGATTTCGCGGTGATGCTCGTCGGCGATGTCCAGCGAGTCGTGGTAGAAGGCTGAGAGGGCGCCGACTACACCACACATAATGGCCATCGGGTGAGCATCGCGGCGGAAGCCTTTGAAGAAGGTGCTCATCTGGTCGTTGACCATGGTGTGCATGCGAACTTTATTGACGAAAGTTTCTTTTTCTTGCTTGTTGGGCAGCGCGCCGTACAACAACAAGTAGCAGGTTTCCAGGTAGTCCGAGTGCTCGGCCAGCTGTTCAATAGGGTAGCCGCCGTGCAGCAAAACGCCGGCATTACCATCGATATAGGTGATTTTGGACTCGCAGGCCGCGGTGGACACAAAACCGGGGTCGTAGGTGAAATATCCGTTACCCGTCAGGGGGCCAACTTCAATCACGTCCGGGCCAATGGTGCCGGAATGGACATTCAATTCCAGCGTTTTGCCATCGATACTCAGACTGGCTTTCTTCTCGCTCATTTGACGGGCTCCTGTTGCTTTTCGTAGCTTTTGGCGGTGGTTTCCGCTGTCTGTGTGCCGGCGCGGTGATGCTGGACACAACAACGGAAAGGCTCCCCAGGCGGGGGAGACACAAATATAGAGAGCTAAAACGTTTTGTCAACGCTGACTACATTTTACCCTGCGATGGCCGCCGAGGGAATTATTGAAGTTTCCGCCACTTTGTGTTGCCCCTGAATTTGGCCGCCCTATTTTGGGGCAAAAGACTTTTTATGGCGTCATAATGGGGCGAAATAATGTCTTAAGCCATTGATATTGGGCTTTTTTACGGTGCATTTTTGCTTGAAGCAGGTGTTTGTAATTGCCCACCTATAGCCCTATAATGCGCGGCGTTTCTTCTCGAGCCCCTGTGCTTGCTCGCCTAGTAGAAGAACACCGGGATGGAGAGCCCGGTAAGCTGATAGATCCACTTCCGTTGAACCGCCCGTAGTAAAAGGGCCTGAAATAAAGTGTGGAAACCGTGAACGATAAACGACCTGTGAACCTGGATATCGGGACAATCGCACTGCCGATTACCGCATATACCTCTATCTTGCACCGCGCTAGTGGTGTGTTTCTTGTGGCCGGTATGGCCGTCTTATTCTGGTTGCTGGGCACAAGCCTCAGTGGTCCGGAAGGTTTTGCCCAGGCCAAAGAGTGTCTGTCATCGTTCTGGGGCAAGTTAATTGTCTGGGCCGTGTTGGTGGGTTTGAGCTACCACGCTGCAGCGGGCGTTAAGCATTTGGTTATGGACGCCGGTATCGGTGAGTCCATGGAAGGCGGTGAAAAAGGGTCCAAGCTGGTGCTGCTGGCCACTGCAGTTCTGGTTGTGCTAACGGGGTTATGGGTATGGTAGTCAAATCGGTAACAAGTTTTGGTCGCAGTGGCCTGGCTGACTGGCTGGTGCAGCGTGTGTCGGGTGTAGTGCTGCTGGCCTATTTGCTGGTGGTTGGCGGGTACTTGGTCTGCGAAGGCAGTACTATGGATTACGCCCAGTGGAGCGCCTTCTTTTCTTCTACATTTATGCGCGTATTCAGCACTGCTGCAGTGCTGTCGGTAGTGGCGCACGCCTGGATTGGTCTTTGGGCGGTGTCTACAGACTATCTGACCGAGCGTTTGATGGGTGCCAAGGGCAATGTCCTGCGCCTGGCGTTTCAGGCTGCCTCGGCAGTTGTCGTGTTTACCTACCTCGTTTGGGGCATCCAGATTCTGTGGAGTTAAGAAATGGCTAATGTTCGCACAATTACCTTTGACGGCGTAATCGTCGGTGGTGGCGGCGCAGGTATGCGCGCTGCACTGCAGCTGGCCCAATCGGGTTACAAGACTGCGGTAATTTCAAAAGTATTTCCGACCCGTTCGCATACGGTGTCTGCCCAGGGCGGTATCACCTGTGCCATCGCCAGTAACGATCCCCAGGATCAGTGGCAGTGGCATATGTATGACACGGTGAAGGGCTCCGATTATATCGGCGACCAAGACGCGATTGAGTACATGACCAGTGTAGGTCCAGAGGCGGTATTCGAGCTGGATCATATGGGTATGCCGTTTTCGCGTACCGAAGAAGGCCGTATCTATCAGCGTCCCTTTGGTGGTCAGTCAAAGAATTTTGGTGAGGGCGGCCAGGCTGCTCGCACCTGTGCAGCCGCTGACCGTACCGGTCACGCCTTGTTGCACACCCTGTATCAGGGCAACCTGAAAAACAACACTGTGTTTTTCAATGAGTGGTACGCCACTGACATCGTTAAGAACCAAGACGGTGCAGTAGTGGGCGTAATGGCTATTTGCATCGAAACCGGTGAAGTGGTGTACGTGAAGTCAAAGGCGACCGTCTTTGCTACCGGTGGTGCTGGTCGTATCTATGCGTCGACCACTAATGCCCATATCAACACTGGTGACGGTGTTGGCATGGCGCTGCGCGCGGGCTTCCCGGTGCAGGATATTGAAATGTGGCAGTTCCACCCAACCGGTATTGCCGGCGCAGGTGTACTGGTTACCGAAGGTTGCCGCGGTGAAGGTGGTTACCTGGTCAATAAAGATGGCGAGCGTTTCATGGAACGCTACGCGCCGAACGCCAAAGACTTGGCGGGTCGCGACGTTGTTGCGCGTTCGATGACACTGGAAATTCTCGAGGGTCGCGGCTGTGGTCCCAATGGCGACCACGTTTACCTGAAGCTCGATCACTTGGGCGAAGAAGTACTGGAAAGCCGTCTGCCGGGTATCTGTGAGCTGAGCCGTACCTTTGCCCACGCCGACCCGGTTAAAGAGCCCGTGCCCGTTGTGCCGACTTGCCACTATATGATGGGTGGTATTCCGACCAATATTCACGGTCAAGCATTGACGATGGATGCCAATGGCAACGACCAAATCATCCCCGGCCTATACGCCTGTGGTGAAGTGGCCTGTGTATCGGTACACGGTGCCAACCGTCTGGGCGGTAACTCGCTGCTGGACTTGGTGGTATTCGGCCGCGCTTCTGGTCAGTTTATTGAAAAAGCACTGCGCGAAGGCGTGGAAATGCGCGACGCTTCTGAGAGCGACCTGGAGCAGGCAAATGCTCGCCTCAATCGCCTGAACAGCAACACCGGCGGTGAGAAGGTCGCTGATTTGCGCACCGAGCTGCAGAATGTCATGCAAAATCACTTCGGCGTATTCCGTCGCGGCGACTTTATGCAGGAAGGTGTTAAGAAGCTGGCTGATCTGCGTGGTCGCATCGAAAACGCTCACCTGGAAGACAAGAGCAACGCGTATAACACGGCACGTATCGAAGCGCTTGAGCTGCACAACTTGTTTGAAGTGGCCGAAGCGACAGCAATCGCTGCCGAGGAGCGCAAAGAAAGCCGCGGTGCTCATGCGCGCGAGGACTTCCAGGATCGCGATGACGAAAACTGGCTGTGTCACTCTATGTATTTCCCTGGCGAGAAGCGTGTCGGCAAGCGTGCGGTTAATTTCGCGCCGAAAACCCGCGAAGCTTTCGCGCCGAAAGTACGTACCTACTGATCAGGGGAGAAGAGAAAATGTTGAAAGTCAGTCTCTATCGCTACAATCCTGAAGTCGATCAGGAGCCGTATATGCAGGATGTCGAGCTCGACACCGGCGGCAAAGACCTGATGGTTCTCGACGTGCTGGAATTGCTCAAGGCCAAAGATCCCTCACTGACCTACCGCCGCTCTTGCCGCGAAGGGGTGTGTGGTTCCGATGGCATGAACATTAACGGTAAAAACGGTTTGGCCTGTATCACGCCGATTTCCGAAGCGCTTAAAAACGGTAAAGGCGGTAATACCCTGGTATTGCGTCCGCTGCCGGGCCTGCCGGTTATCCGCGATCTGATCATCGATATGAGCTTGTTCTACAAGCAGTACGAAAAGATCAAGCCTTACCTGATCAACGATACCCCAGCGCCGGCGATCGAGCGTCTGCAGTCTCCCGAAGACCGCGCCAAGCTCGATGGCTTGTACGAGTGTATTCTCTGTGCCTGTTGTTCAACGGCTTGTCCGTCATTCTGGTGGAATCCGGATCGCTTCGTTGGCCCCAGTGGTTTGCTGCAAGCTTACCGCTTCCTGGCAGACAGCCGCGATACCGCGACTGAACAGCGACTGAGTGAGTTGGACGATCCCTTTAGCGTCTTTCGTTGCCACGGCATTCAAAACTGTGTCAATGTTTGCCCCAAGGGTCTGAACCCAACCAAGGCGATTGGTCATATTCGCAACATGCTACTGAATCGGGCGAGCTAATCGTCCAGGGGCCTGGCAACAGGCCCCAAATGATAGACCCCGCGAAGACGGGGCTAGAATCTGCGCGTATTGTGTCCTTTGGCGTCACAGCGTGACACCGGAACAAAATACTACTCGGTGCTTACCGGCACTAGCGAGATATAAAACGTATTGAGAGGCCTTGGCTAAGGCCTGTGGCTACCGACCTGGCGGCGCGCACTGAGTGCTGCGGGTGAGTGAGATGCAAGGCGCCTTATCGGGCGATGGAGCATCCGGCGGTCACGCCTCTCGTTATTAGGTGGACAGGAATGCAGAAAGCGTCAATGGAGCTTCTTTGGAAGAGCTCCCATATATCTGGTGGCAATGCAGGTTACGTTGAAGACCTGTATGAAACCTTCCTCACTGATCCCAATGCTGTTCCAGAGGAATGGCGAAGCTATTTCCAGCAACTTCCCCGCGTTAGCGAATCCGCTATTCGCGATATCCCTCACTCTCCCATTCGCGATCACTTTGCCCAGTTGGCCAAGCAGCCGGTTCGTGCGGCGGCCTCGGTCAGCAGTGAAGTTAGTGATCACGAGCGCAAGCAGGTGCGGGTTATTCAATTGGTCAGCGCCTACCGTCAGCGCGGTCATCAGGAAGCTCAGTTGGATCCGCTCAATCTTTGGCAGCGGCCAGGGGTGCCTGACCTGGAATTGCAATATCACCAGCTCAGCGAAGCGGACTTCGATACGGTATTCCAGACCGGCAGTCTGTATGTTGGTAAAGATCAGGCAACGCTGCGTGAGATCTACGACTCCCTGAGGCAGACGTACTGCCGCTCGGTGGGTGCGGAGTTTATGCACATTGTCGATACCCGCGAGCGCGCCTGGATTCAGCAGCGCATGGAAAGTGTGCGCTCCAAGCCGGAATATGGCTTTGAAGCCCGCAGCCATCTGCTGGAGCGTTTGACAGCGGCGGAGGGCTTGGAGAAGTCACTGGGGTCGAAGTACCCGGGCACCAAGCGCTTTGGTTTGGAAGGTGGCGAAAGCTTGATTCCAATGATCGACGCCATGATCCAGCGCGGCGGTGAATACGGCGCCAAGGAAATTGTTATCGGCATGGCCCACCGCGGCCGCCTGAATGTGCTGGTTAATATTCTCGGCAAAAACCCTGCCGAACTGTTTGATGAATTTGAAGGCAAGGTTAAGTACCAGGGCTCGGCCGACGTCAAATACCACCAGGGTTTCTCCTCTAATGTGATGACCGCCGGTGGTGAGGTGCATTTGGCTCTGGCCTTTAACCCCTCCCACCTGGAGATTGTGTCGCCAGTGGTTGAGGGCTCGGTGCGCGCTCGACAAGATCGCCGTTTTGATCCGGTGGGTGAGAAGGTCGTTCCTATTGTACTGCACGGTGACGCGGCGTTTGCCGGCCAGGGTGTGGTCATGGAAACCTTCCAAATGTCGCAGACCCGTGCGTATAAAACCGGTGGCACCATTCACGTGGTGATCAACAACCAAGTTGGTTTTACCACTAGCTTGCAGGAAGACGCGCGGTCAACTGAGTACTGCACCGACGTGGCAAAAATGGTGCAGGCGCCTATTTTCCACGTTAATGGCGATGACCCAGAGGCCGTGTTGTTTGTTTCGCAGCTGGCTGCTGATTTCCGTCAGGAATTCAAGAAAGACGTGGTGGTCGATCTTATCTGCTACCGCCGCCGCGGCCACAATGAAGCCGATGAGCCTTCGGGCACCCAGCCGCTGATGTACAAGCAAATCGGCAAGCAAAAGAGTACCCGCGAACTCTACGTTAACAAGTTGCTGGAAGACGGCACGATTGATAAAGAGTTTGCCGACAAAATGGCCGCCGATTATCGCCAGATGCTCGATGATGGCCAACATGTTGCCAAGAGCTTGGTTAAACAGCCCAATACCGAATTGTTTGTTGATTGGACGCCCTATCTCGGTCACGCCTGGGATGTGCCGGGTGACACCCGTCTTGATGCCAAGGTGCTTAAAGAAGTTGCCGAGGCGGTCAACCGTGTGCCCGATGGCTTTAGCGTGCAGCGCCAGGTAGCCAAGATCTATGAAGATCGACGCAAAATGGCCGTCGGCGCCATGCCGATTAACTGGGGTTTTGCCGAAATCCTGGCCTATGGTTCCCTGCTTCATAGCGGGCATCAGGTGCGCTTAACCGGTCAGGATGTTGGCCGTGGCACCTTCTCACATCGCCATGCGGTGTTGCACAACCAGACCGATGCGGGTCGCTATGTGCCCCTTCAGCATGTTGGTGATGAGCAGCCTGCTTTTGATATTTACGATTCGCTGCTCTCGGAAGAGGCGGTGTTGGCCTTTGAATATGGCTACGCGACGACTCAGCCCAACGCCCTAGTGATTTGGGAAGCGCAGTTTGGTGACTTTGCCAACGGCGCGCAGGTCGTTGTCGACCAGTTCATCAGTAGTGGTGAACTGAAATGGGGTCGCCTCTGTGGCCTGACTATGCTTTTGCCTCACGGTTACGAAGGGCAGGGGCCAGAGCATTCATCCGCTCGACTCGAGCGCTTCCTGCAACTCTGTGCAGAACACAATATCCAAGTGTGTGTGCCGTCGACACCTGCGCAAGTGTTCCACATGCTGCGTCGTCAGGTGGTTCGTCCGCTGCGCCGCCCGCTGGTGGTGATGTCGCCGAAGAGTTTGCTGCGTCATAAAGAAGCCGTGTCTACACTGGAAGAGCTGACCGATGGCCACTTCCAAAATGTGATTGATGAAACCGACGATATTGATAAGTCTAAAGTGACTCGCTTGGTGCTGTGTAGCGGCAAGGTCTACTATGACCTGCGCGATGCCCGCCGAGAGCACGGCAAGGACTCTATCGCGATTGTTCGTTTGGAGCAGTTGTATCCTTTCCCCTATGACGACCTGCGCGAAGTCATTGCTCAGTATCCGAACCTGAAAAAAGTGGTTTGGTGTCAGGAGGAACCGCGCAACCAGGGGGCTTGGTATAACAGCCGTCACCGCATGGCGCGAGTGATCCGCAGCTTCAAACCGGAAAAGAATTTGCTGTTGGGCTATGTGGGGCGCGAGCCTTCTGCCTCGCCAGCTGCGGGCTATATGGCTCTGCACCTGGAGCAGCAAGAGAAATTCATCAGTCAGGCTTTGAAGCTTTAAGCCGGACAAGCGCATAACCATAGACGCGTGTAGCGAACTAACGACAGGATGAAAAATGAGTACTGAAATCAAAGCGCCAACGTTCCCAGAATCCGTAGCCGACGGTTCTATTGCCACCTGGTACAAGCAGGTTGGCGAGTCGGTTAGCCGCGATGAGCCGCTGGTGGATATCGAAACAGATAAGGTGGTTCTCGAAGTTGTGGCGCCTGCTGACGGCGTACTTCGTGAGATTGTTAAAAATGAAGGCGACACTGTACTCAGTGACGAGGTGATTGCCTTGTTTGAGGAAGGTGCGGCAGGTGATGCGCCCGCCCCAGCAGCGGCCAGCACTGAGCAGTCTGCTGCGCCAGCAAGCAGTGACGAGCTGAAAATCAGCCCGGCTGCCCGCAAGGCGCTGGAAGAGAAGGGCCTGGACGCCAGCGCTATTGCCGGTACTGGTAAAGGCGGCCTGATTACCAAAGAAGACGTGATGAACTATCAGGCGCCGGCGGCCAAGGCCGCGCCGGCCGCAGCTGCCCCGGCGGCCCAAGTTGATGTGCCCGCCGGTGAGCGCGTTGAGAAACGCGTACCGATGACTCGCCTGCGCAAGCGCATTGCCGAGCGCCTGCTCGAAGCCAGCCAAACCACCGCGATGTTGACCACCTTTAATGAAGTCAATATGGGCCCGGTGATGGAGCTGCGCAAGCAGTACAAAGACCTGTTTGAAAAAAGTCATAACGGCACGCGCCTTGGCTTTATGGGCTTCTTTGTTAAGGCCGCCTGTGAGGCCTTGAAGCGCTTCCCGGCCGTCAACGCCTCTATCGATGGCGACGATGTGGTCTACCACGGCTACCAGGATGTCGGTGTTGCAGTGTCTACGGAAAAAGGCCTGGTTGTGCCCGTGCTGCGCGATGCCGACCATATGAGCCTGGCGAAAATTGAAGACAAGGTGCGCGATTTTGGTCTGCGTGCCCGCGATGGCAAGCTCGGCATCGAGGATATGACAGGTGGTACGTTCACCATCACTAACGGTGGTGTGTTCGGTTCGCTGTTGTCCACCCCCATTTTGAATCCACCGCAGACGGCAATTTTGGGTATGCATAAAATCCAAGAGCGGCCGATGGCGGTGAATGGCGAGGTCGTGATCCAGCCGATGATGTACCTGGCGCTGTCTTACGATCACCGTTTGATTGACGGTAAAGATGCAGTGCAGTTCCTGGTAGCGATCAAAGACTTGATCGAAGATCCGGCGCGTATTCTGCTCGAGATCTAAGCACTCGCCAGCGGTGCTGGCGAAACCATGCAATAGGTATTACAGGAAACAAATATGTCGAAGTACGATGTCGTCGTTATAGGGTCTGGCCCGGCCGGGTATGTGGCTGCGATTCGCGCCGCACAGCTTGGTTTGAAAACAGCCTGTGTAGAAAAAAACCACAACAGCGAAGGCAAGCTGGCGCTGGGTGGAACCTGCTTGAACGTGGGCTGTATTCCCTCCAAGGCCTTGCTTGATAGCAGCTACAAATACCACGAAGCCAAAGACGCCTTTGCCGTTCACGGTATCTCAACGGGCAAAGTCAGCATTGACGTGCCGGAGATGATCAAGCGCAAAAATGCCATTGTTGAACAGTTGACCGGCGGTGTCGGTGGTCTGTTCAAGGCCAATGGTGTTGCCGCCATTGACGGTTTTGGCAAGGTGCTGGCAGGCAAAAAAGTTGAAGTGACTGCGGAAGATGGCTCGACCTCAGTACTTGAGGCGGAAAATATCATCATCGCCGCCGGCTCGGTGCCGGTGGAAATCCCCCCCGCTCCGGTAGATCAGGACATTATTGTCGACTCGACTGGCGCCCTGGAATTTCAAGCCGTTCCCAAGCGTCTCGGCGTGATTGGTGCCGGCGTGATTGGCCTGGAGCTGGGCAGTGTCTGGGCGCGCCTGGGCAGCGAAGTGGTGGTGCTGGAGGCTCTGGAGAGCTTCCTGCCGGCCATGGACCAGCAAATTGCCAAAGAAGCCGCCAAAGTCTTTAAGAAGCAGGGCCTGGATATTCGCCTGGGCGCGCGCGTGACTGACACGGAAATCAGCCGCAAAAAAGTCAAAGTGGGCTACACCCTGGGCGACGATGCCAAGACCGAAACCTTCGATAAACTGATCGTTTGCGTCGGCCGCCGCCCGTTGAGCAATGGCTTGCTGTCGCCGGATTGTGGCGTCAATCTGGATGAGCGCGGCTTTATTTTCGTTAACGATCACTGCGAGACCGATGCCCCGGGCGTCTACGCCGTTGGTGATATCGTGCGCGGCCCAATGCTGGCCCACAAGGGCTCGGAAGAGGGCGTGATGGTCGCTGAGCGTATTGCCGGCCACAAAGTCAGCATGAATTACGACTGCATTCCGTCGATCATTTATACCCACCCCGAGATCGCCATGGTGGGTGCGACCGAAGAGCAGCTCAAAGCCGACGGTGTGCCATACAAGGCTGGCAGCTTCCCCTTTGTGGCCAGTGGCCGCGCGCTTGCTGCCAATGATACGACCGGTATGGTCAAGATCCTTGCTCACGAGGAAACGGACCGCATTCTGGGCTGCCATATCATTGGCCCCAGCGCTGCTGATCTGGTGCAGCAGATGGTTATCGCCATGGAATTCGGCTCATCCGCCGAAGATATCGCCCTGACCGTGTTTGGTCACCCGACGCTGTCGGAAGCCGTACACGAAGCCGCGCTGGCGGTTGACGGGCGTGCAATTCATATCCCGAATCGCAAGAAGCGTAAATAGATTTGCGGTAGTTCGCGAAATTCGGGAAAATACTGTCCCGAATTTTGCGGCGAGCCGCAATGTGCAGAGGGAGCGGGTTATTCACTGACAGCGTTTTGCCCGCTTAACACTTCCACAGACCGAGATGGTAATTCCAACATGAACCTTCACGAGTACCAAGGCAAACAACTGTTTGCTGAATACGGGCTGCCTGTGTCCAAAGGCTACGCCTGTGCTACCCCGGAAGAGGCCGCCGCAGCGGCGGACAAAATCGGCGGAGACAAATGGGTTGTAAAAGCTCAGGTCCACGCCGGTGGCCGCGGTAAAGCCGGTGGCGTTAAGCTGGTCAGCAGCAAAGAAGAAATCAAGGCATTTGCTGAACAGTGGCTGGGTAAGAACCTGGTGACCTACCAAACTGACGCAAACGGTCAGCCAGTGACGAAGATCCTGGTAGAGTCTTGCACCGATATCGACCAGGAACTGTACCTGGGTGCGGTATTGGATCGCGGTACTCGCCGTATCGTTTTCATGGCCTCCACCGAAGGTGGTGTTGAGATCGAAAAAGTTGCCGAAGAGACTCCGGAGAAGATTCTCAAAGCAATTATCGATCCGCTGACGGGCGCTCAGCCCTATCAAGGCCGCGAGCTGGCTTTTCAACTGGGTCTGAACCCGACTCAAGTTAAGCAGTTCGTAAACATTTTCTTGGGCCTGGCGAAGTTGTTCCAAGAAAAAGATCTGGCGCTGCTGGAAATCAACCCGCTGGTAATCACTACCGAAGGCAACCTCCACTGCCTGGATGCCAAAATCGTTATCGATGGCAACGCGGTGTACCGTCACAAAGATCTGCAAGCCATGCACGATCCTTCACAGGAAGACGAGCGCGAAGCGCGCGCGGCGGAATGGGATCTGAACTACGTCGCCCTGACCGGCAACATCGGTTGTATGGTTAACGGCGCAGGCCTGGCCATGGGTACCATGGACATCGTGTCTCTGCACGGTGGTTTCCCCGCTAACTTCCTCGACGTAGGTGGCGGCGCAACCAAAGAGCGTGTTACCGAGGCCTTCAAAATCATCCTCGAAGACAGCAATGTTAAAGCCGTTTTGGTCAACATCTTCGGCGGCATCGTACGCTGTGATCTGATCGCCGAAGGTATTATCGGCGCGGTTAAAGAAGTGGGTGTGAGCGTACCGGTTGTGGTACGTCTTGAAGGTAACAATGCCGATCTGGGTTCCAAGTTGTTGTCGGATTCCGGTTTGGACATTATCGCGGCAACCAGTCTGACCGACGCGGCTCAGCAGGCTGTTAAAGCAGCGGGGGGTAAATAATGGCTATTCTGATCAATAAAGACACCAAGGTTATCTGCCAGGGTTTCACCGGTGGTCAGGGTACTTTCCACTCTGAGCAAGCGATTGCCTACGGCACCAAAATGGTTGGTGGTGTTACACCGGGCAAAGGTGGCACTGAGCACCTGGGCCTGCCGGTATTCAATACCGTTAAAGAAGCGGTAGAGCAAACTGGTGCAGAAGCCTCTGTGGTTTATGTTCCCGCGCCGTTCTGCAAGGACTCTATCCTTGAAGCGGCCAATGCCGGTATCAAGCTGATCGTCTGCATCACTGAGCACATCCCGGTATTGGATATGCTGGAATGTAAAGTGAAGTGCGACGAGCTGGGTGTACGCCTGATTGGCCCTAACTGCCCAGGTGTTATCACTCCTGGTGAGTGTAAAATCGGTATCATGCCCGGTCACATTCACCTGCCCGGTAAAGTCGGTATCGTATCGCGTTCAGGTACCCTGACTTACGAAGCCGTTAAGCAGACCACTGACTACGGTTTCGGCCAGTCAACCTGTGTCGGCATCGGCGGTGACCCGATTCCGGGTTCTAACTTCATCGACATTCTGGAAATGTTCGAGAAAGACCCCGCAACCGAAGCCATCGTAATGATTGGTGAGATCGGCGGTAGTGCAGAAGAAGAAGCGGCTGCCTACATTAAAGCCAACGTTACCAAGCCCGTTGTGTCTTACATTGCCGGTGTTACCGCACCTCCAGGTAAGCGTATGGGTCACGCTGGTGCAATTATCTCTGGCGGTAAAGGCACTGCCGACGAGAAATTTGCTGCTCTGGAAGACGCCGGTGTTAAAACCGTGCGTTCACTGGCGCAAATCGGTGATGCACTGAAAGAAGTTACCGGCTGGTAAGCTTGTGTGACTGAATGAGAAAGGCGGCCTCGGCCGCCTTTTTTTGTGCCCGTCGCTCCGCTCTGGCTAGACTTTGGGTTGGACCGGGCGCTTGTGTTAACAAATGAACTATGATTCACTTCTTGATCTGGGATTGATATATGGTTTACCGAGAAACACCCCCTATTGCCAAGCGCAAGGCGGAGCTGCGCGAACGGCTGCTGAAAAGTGCCGAGTCTCTGGTTCGGGGCGGCGGCTTTAAGGCGCTGACAATACAGGCCTTGGCGGCTGATGCCGGTGTCAGTGTGGGGTCGGTGTACCGCTACTTTAAAAATAAAGACCAGCTGGCCACTGAGGTGTTTTCCCACGCCACTCGTCGCGAGGTGAGGGCGGTAGCTGAGGCTCTGGAGGGCGTGGGCAGTGCGGCTGGGCAAATTGTTGCCGGCACCCGCTGTTTTGCCGAGCGGGCGTTTATGGCGCCCCAGTTTGCCTGGGCGCTGATTGCTGAGCCAGTGGAAGCGGCGGTGGATGAGGCGCGACTGCAGTACCGGCGAGATTATACGGCGCTGTTTGAGCGGGTGATTGCCAGAGGGGTGAGCAGTGGCGAGTTTTGCCCGCAAGTCCCTTCGTTGACCGCCTCGGCGCTGGTGGGGGCTCTGGCAGAAAGCCTGTTGGGACCGCTGGGTGAGGCCGAGCGCAGCACCCTCATGATTGATGAACTCTGCCTCCTTTGCTTGCGAGCGGTGGGGGCTAGCAACTAGGAGGGCTTATGGAGCCGCTAGACAACGTGAATATGCCGACGGACAGCCATACCCACGAGGTATTTAATCAGTCTGAGGCGCTGGAAAACGGCAATTTGCTCGACGACGACCTGGCGCTGCAAAACGGTCTCGCAGCGTTTGCCCCCCAAGCGGATATGACGGCGCTGCGCGATTACGGTCAGCGCTGCGGCAGTGCCGAGGTCATTGCCTTGGGTTTTGATGCCAATGATTACAAGCCGCAATTTGACAGCCACGACCGCTTTGGCCACCGCATCGATCAAGTGCGTTTCCACCCGGCTTACCACCAGTTGATGGACATGGCTCTGTGCCAAGGCATTCACGCCATGCCCTGGGACGGTTCAATTCCCGCTAATGCCCATGTGCAGCGCGCCGCATACAGCTATATGCAAGCTCAGGTCGAGGCCGGCCACGGCTGCCCGCTGACCATGACCTTCGCCTCGGTGCCAACACTCAAACTCACCCCGTCGATCGCCCAGCAGTGGCTGCCCAAGGTCTTGGCGCGCAGCTACGATCCCGATAACAAGCCCTATTTCGACAAGCAGGCAGTCACCATTGGCATGGGTATGACCGAGAAGCAGGGCGGCAGTGATGTGCGCGCCAATACCTCGGTCGCGCGCCCGGTTGGTGGGGGCGGTCCCGGTGAACTCTACGAGATCACTGGCCACAAGTGGTTTTTGTCGGCGCCAATGTGTGATGCCTTTCTTATGCTGGCCAGGTCGGCCGGTGGCTTGAGCTGCTTTCTGGTGCCTCGCTGGCGACCGGATGGCGAAAAGAACAGCCTGTTTGTGCAGCGCTTAAAGAACAAGATGGGCAATGTCTCCAATGCCTCCTCCGAGGTGGAAATGCGCGGCGCCCAAGGCTGGATGGTCGGCGAAGAGGGGCGGGGGGTGCCGGCGATTATTGAAATGGTATCGCTGACGCGCTTTGACTGTATGGTGGGTTCAACCGCCGGTCAGCGGCAGGCGGTGGCGCAGGCCGCCCACCACGCCAGTCAGCGCTGTGCTTTTGGCAGGCGCTTGATAGAGCAGCCGCTGATGCAGAATGTACTGGCCGACCTGCAATTGGAAGTCGAGGGCTCGCTGGCGATGACCATGCGCATGGCGGCGGCGCTGGATGCCGACACTGAAGACGAAAAATTATTGCTGCGGCTAGGCAGTGCGGTCGGCAAGTTCTGGATCTGCAAGCGCACCCCCGGCCATGCCTATGAGGCCATGGAGTGCCTGGGCGGCAATGGCGTGATCGAAAACTGTATTATGCCCCGGCTCTATCGCGAGGCGCCGATCAATGCGATCTGGGAAGGCTCCGGCAACATCCAGGCGCTGGATGTGCTGCGCGCCCTGCACAAGTCTCCCCAGGTGAAAGCCCGCTGGTTTGCCGAGTTGGCCAAGGTCGCCGGTCAGTCTGCGGTGTTGGATCAGCATATCGCCGAGCTGGAAGGAGCGCTCGCCGACCTCAACGAGGCCGAGTACGGCGCTCGCCATTTGGTGGAGCAAATGGCGCTGTGCTTCCAGTCGGCCATGTTGCTGCAATACGGCGACGCGGTGGTGGCCGAGGCGTTTATCGCCTCGCGTTTAGCGCGGCCCCACGGTGTGTATGGCTGCCTGCCCAAGGGGCTGGATGTTGGCCATATTGTGCGGCGCATTTTGCCCGGCCGCCTGTAAGCCCTTGAAATATTTCTGACTGCCCCCATAAACCGAGAATGCCCAGCGGGGCAGTCAGATTGATTGGTATTACAGGTGATAAGCATGTCGATAGCAGAAAAAGAAACGCTCGGTTTTCAGACAGAAGCGAAGCAGATGCTTCAGCTGATGATTCACTCCATGTACAGCAACAAGGAAATTTTCCTTCGCGAGCTGGTTTCTAACGCCTCCGATGCCGCAGACAAGCTGCGCTTTGAGGCCCTGTCCAATGACAGCCTGTTTGAAAACGACCCCAACCTGCGCGTTCGCGTGGAAGCCGACAAAGACGCCGGTACCGTCAGCATCAGCGATAACGGCATTGGCATGAGTCGCGACGAAGTGGTGGCCAACCTCGGTACCATCGCTCGCTCCGGAACGGCAGAATTTCTCAAGAACCTCAGCGGCGACAACAAAAAAGACTCCCAGTTGATCGGTCAGTTCGGCGTTGGTTTTTACTCGGCGTTTATCGTCGCCGATCGCGTAGAAGTCTTTACCCGTCGCGCGGGCGCCGATGCCTCGGAAGGTGTGCACTGGGAATCTAGCGGCGAAGCGGATTTTTCTATCGAGAACTGTGAACGCGCAGAGCGCGGCACCACCGTGGTCCTGCACCTGCGCGAGGAAGACAAGGAGTTTGCCGACGACTGGCGACTGCGCTCGATCATCAAAAAGTACTCCGACCACATCAGTATTCCCGTCGAGATGCAAAAAGCGGCGACCGAGGAAGAGGGCGATGCCGAGCCCGAATTTGAAAGTATTAACTCGGCCACCGCGCTGTGGACACGCCCGCGCACTGAAGTCAGCGACGAAGAGTATCAGGCCTTTTACAAGCACGTCAGTCACGACTTCGCCGAGCCGCTGAGCTGGAGTCACAACAAGGTAGAGGGCAAGCTCGAGTACACCAGCCTGCTGTATCTGCCCTCGCAACCGCCCATGGATATGTGGAATCGCGACGCGGCGCGCGGCGTGAAGCTTTACGTTCAGCGCACTTTCATCATGGACGACGCCGAACAGTTTCTGCCCCTGTACCTGCGCTTTGTGAAAGGTGTGGTCGACTCCAACGACCTGTCGCTGAATGTATCGCGTGAAATTCTGCAGCAGGACCCGGCCGTCGACGCCATGAAGACGGCGCTGACCAAGCGCGTGCTGGATATGCTGGGCAAGTTGGCGAAAAACGACAGCGAGAAATACCAAACTTTCTGGAAGGCCTTTGGCCAAGTGCTGAAGGAAGGCCCCGCCGAAGACTTCAGCAACCGCGAGAAAATTGCCAAGTTACTGCGCTTTGCCACTAGCCACGACGACAAAGCCGAGCAGCTGCACTCGCTTGAAGATTACGTGGCGCGCATGAAAGAAGGGCAGGAAAAAATCTACTACGTGGTCGCTGAGAATC